>DAOUTY010000218.1 GCA_030668425.1 Chloroflexota bacterium | reverse complement strand
ACCGAGGATGGAGGTGATGCGGGCAGTCTGGAGTATGCGCTCCCGGCTGGCGGCCATTTTTTCGGGCTCCCGGGCATTGAGGTTTATGTAATAGGGGGCATGGGCGCTTAGCCCTACCCCTCTTTTCACTGCTACTTCCCCGATAGCGCGTGCGCTCTGCGGGCTCATCCTCACGCCTTGCACAAACTCCACCTCCATGCAGCCCAGCCCCAGTTCCTGGATGCGCTCTATTCCAGCCTGAGTAGATTGCGCTTTGGAGGAAAGCGGAACACCCGCGGTACCAAAGAGCAGTCTCTCTTTACTCGCCATCTGCCTCTTCAGATTCTATTGGCATTCTGCGCCCCACTGCGGCAGCTACCGGAGCCACCTGTTGCATTAGCTGCTCGAAATTCTCGAAAGTCAGCGACTGTGCCCCGTCCTTGAGCGCCTGGTCAGGATTGGGGTGGACCTCGATCATAATACCGTCGGCGCCTGCTGCTACGGCAGCCAGGGCGAGCGGAGCCACGAGATACCACTTCCCGGTGCCGTGGCTGGGGTCGCCGATGACGGGAAGGTGGCTTAGCTTTTTAATGATAGGTATGGCGCTTATGTCCAGAGTATTGCGGGTGTAGGTTTCAAAGGTGCGGATGCCCCGTTCACAGAGTATCAACTGGCGGTTCCCCTGGGACAGGATATACTCTGCGGAGAGCAGCCATTCCTGGATGGTGGCGGACATTCCGCGTTTGAGCATCACCGGCTTGTTGACCTTCCCAACCTCATCGAGGAGGCTGAAGTTCTGCATGTTGCGTGCTCCTACTTGCAGGATGTCGGCATATTCTGCTACGAGCTCAACGTCTTGAGGGGTGAGGACCTCGGTTATGAAAGGCAGGCCGGTTTCCGCGCGTGCCATGGCCAGCATCTCCAGTCCTTGCTTGCCCAGGCCACGGAATTGGTAGGGGGAGGTGCTTGGCTTGAATGCGCCGCCTCGTAGAATACAGGCTCCAGCCGCTCTGACCGCCTTCGCCGTATCCAAAATCTGCCTTTCCGATTCCACGGCGCAGGGACCGGCGATTATGGTCAGCTTGTCACCGCCCAGAACCACGTCGCCAACCTTGACGGTGGTGTTCTCGGGCTGAAATTCGCGGCTGGAGAGCTTATACGGTTTCGAGATGGGAATTACTTCATCAACCCCGGGCAGCAGTTCGAGCGTATCGCGCATTTCAGGGTATGTCTGCCCTACCACACCGATAACGGTACGCTCAACACCCTTCGACGTATGCCCGGTGAGCCCGGACTGGGTCAATTTCTGCATAACTCCAGCCAGCTCTTGTTCGCTGGAGTCTTTCTTCATCACAACTAGCATCTAAATTATCTCCGATTACCGCTTATTTGGTGCCCGACAAATCTGACCTTAGATTGCTTGCCCCCTTGATATACACGTGGACGATCTCGTTAGCGCTCTTCCCGGTATTCCAAAGGATCAAAATGCGTATACACCCACGCAGGCTGCCCGGAACATCTATTTCGTCGGAGCATAATAGCGCTACGTCAGTCCAGCCCAGTTGACGTGCAGCCGTTGCGGGAAAGGCTGCGTTGAGGTCGGAGGTAGTGGTGAATATGGCACAAGCTACGTCCTCCGGCTCGATACCGTTGGCATCGATCATCATTTGCAGCAGTTCCTTGCTTGCCTGCAGCATATCCTCGACGGTATTGTTATCTACGGTAGTTGCTCCTCGAATACCCCTACACCACATTTTTATTCCTTGTCTAGCCTTTGTTCAGCCTGTTAAAGTATAGCATGGCTACGGTGATTTTCCACCCCCTTGGCTGCCGTGTGAGCGCAGCGAGAACGAGGCTTGTCTAGTGAATGTAATACAGGGGGCTAGTTACCCGAGCCCGTGCCTGGCTGCTACTTGCTCAAAGACGTAGTCAACGTTGTACGGCTTCATGCTGTCCCTGGGCTCTCCCAGGGGGTCAGCGCTTCGGGGCAGTCCCAGTAACACCTCGAGCGTCGCTTTTATTGAGTGTGAGAGTGCTGTGAGGTCATAACCACCTTCAAGCGAGATCAGGAGCCTTCCCTGGCAGAGCTCGTCTGCCAGATCCTTGATGATACTCACGATGTTGGCGAAACCGTCAACCGTTAGCTGCATCATGGAGAGAGAATCGGCCCAGTGGTTGTCGTAGCCAGCGGACACCAGAATAAGCTGCGGCTTGAATCGCTGCGCAACCGGCACTAGGATATCCCTGTAGGCGCGTATGTACTCGCTGTCGCCGCAGTAGGCGGGCAGCGGCACGTTGATGGTAGTTCCCTTGCCCTCGTCGGCACCGTCGTCACTCATATCACCGGTGCCGGGATAGTGGGGATACTGATGGGTAGAGAAATAAAGCACCCGTGGGTCCTTGTAGAAAATACCTTCGGTCCCGTTGCCGTGGTGAACATCGAAGTCTGCGATCAGAACCCGCTCCAGGTTGTGGTTCTGAAGAGCATATCTGGCTGCGATGGCAACGTTGTTGAAGAGGCAGAATCCCATCGCTTGATCTGGTGTGGCGTGATGCCCGGGAGGTCGTACCAGGGCGAAGGCATGGTTCACCTCTCCTGTCATTACTGCGTCAACTCCCCGGAGAACCCCTCCCACGGCGTAGAGAGCAACCTTATAGGAATCTGGCGAGGCAACGGTGTCGCCGTCGAGCCACCCTCCGCCACGGGAGGAGTAGCTCTGAACGCGAGCAATATGATGGTCGCTGTGTACCAGGGAGATTTCCTCAAGGGAGGCAGCTCGCGGAGGCAACTTGGTTAGTTTGTCCAGTAGCTGCGATTCTTGCAGCAGGTCAATTGTTGCGACCAGACGTTGGCTGTTCTCCACGTGATTGCCGGTGTCATGCTTCAGGTAAATCGGATCGTAGACAAGTCCCACTGTCATCCTGCACCCCCAATCTTCTCTCAGGGAAAGGAATAACTCGACCTTGTTATATTTCTATGTCATTGCGAGGAGCGTCAGCGACGAAGCAATCTTGAACGGCTTTTGATATGGTGAGATTGCTTCGCTGCCCCTTCGCTATGCTCAGGGCTGTGGCTCGCACTGACAAGACGAAATTCATCCGGTACACCCTAATCTGACAATGTGGAGATAATAATCCCCCTAAATAGAGAGCTATCTAAACTAGCTGGAAAGAGACTAACCAGCCAGAACCTCCCACTCTATTTAGGGGGATTAAGGACCACAGAGTTAAGAGCTTGGCTTGAAGTAATCGATGT
>DAOUTY010000238.1 GCA_030668425.1 Chloroflexota bacterium | reverse complement strand
TTAAGAATGCGCTCCAGCTCGTGGCGCAGCCTGTCCCCGCTTACCCTGTCCATCATGCCTACGTCACGGCGAAGCAAGCCCTCGGTGTCGGGTTCCAGTCTGAAAACGAGGCGCTGTTCATACCTGATGGCACGCCAGATGCGGGTAGGGTCATCTCTGAAGCTCTCCTTGTGCAGTACCCTGACGAGGCCTTGGTCGAGGTCGCTTTTTCCACCATAGAGATCGACCAGCTCGCCGAAGCGGGCAGGGTCGAGATGGACTGCCATGGCGTGTATCGATAAGTCACGCCTTAAGAGGTCATCCTGGATCGTTCCCGGCTTCACTGTAGGCAATGCTCCTGGTCTGGCATAAGTCTCTGACCTGGCGGTCACGATATCGAGGGTGTTTGTTCCCTGACCGATGGTAGCGGTGCCGAAACGGGGATGGGTCACCACTTTCGCGTCCCGTAGCCTGGCAAGTTGACGGGCCAGTGAAGGAGCGTCACCCTCCAGGACCAGGTCGAGGTCCAGATTAGCCCGTCCTAGAAACAGGTCTCTCACTGCCCCACCGACGAGGTACAGGCTCTGTCCTTTGTCAGCAGCTAATCCCCCGGCAGCCCTGATGAGCTCCAGAGGCTCTTGGGGTAAGTGTTCCTCTATTTCTCTGGTAATGTTAACCAAAATATCTTCTCCAGGTTACTCATTATAGCAGGAGCCTTCTACTTTTGATCTCTGTCATGGCAACAATCACTTCTCGGTTTCGTTGGCAAGCTATAGATACTCCTTCACCCTTTCTGCCAGCGCCCTGGTTATCCCCGGCACTGCTGCAATCTCCTCAACGGAGGCTTCTTTGATCCTCCTTACTGAGCCGAACTGCTTTATCAGGCTACGTCTGCGCTTGGGGCCGATGCCGGGTACCTCAAGCGCAGACGTCATGGTGGTCTTTCGGCGCACTTTCAGGTGATAGGAGAGTGCGAAGCGGTGCGCTTCGTCACGAATGCGCTGCAGCAGGTAAAGCGCCTGGGAGTTGCGTGGCAGTATAAGGGGCTCTGCTGCGTCTGGCAGGAATACCTCTTCGTTCTCCTTGGCCAGTGAGGCGAGAGGAACGGTATCTATCCCAAGCTCCTGCATAACTTCAATAGCGGAGCTCAAATGTCCTCTACCTCCGTCGATTAATACAAGGTCTGGCATTACTGCCCATGAACTACTGTCTTGCAGATTCGCGCGTTTGAAGCGCCGCCTGAGCACTTCCTGCATCATAGCGTAATCATCGTTGCCAGTCACCGTCTTTATCTTGAAACGCCGGTAGTTTGAAGGCCTGGGACGGCCATTTTCGAAAACCACCATACTGCCCACAGCGGAGGTGCCTCTGATGTCAGAGATGTCGTAGCACTCCATCCTTTTGGGCGACTTGAGCAGGTGAAGTTGTTCTTCAAGCTCTTTGAGCGCGGTAGCGGTTTTCCCGGTGTCGGTCAGCCATTTGGCCCGGAGTTGCTGGAGCGCTGCGGTGGCGTTCTCAGCTACCATGTCCACCAGCATCTTTTTCTCCCCTCGTTGTGGCACCTTGAGACTAACCTTACCTCCTCGTTTCTCCTCAAGCCAGGGCAGAATGACCGAGGTATCGTAGGGTTCAGTTTGAAGGAGCATCCGCGGGGGCACATAGGGGGCTGAGCCATAGAACTGCTCGATAAAACTGGCCATAATCCGACCTGGCTCCTCGTCCAAGGTGCCCTCCAGGATGAAATGCTCCTTGCCGATGAGCCTGCCTCCACGAATGAAAAATATCTGTACGCAAGCTTCGTTTTTCTCCCTGGCGAAGGCGATCACATCCTCATCGTTTTTAGTAGTGGAGGAGATCTTCTGTCGTTCAGTGATACTCTCCACCGCCTGAAGTTGGTCTCTCAAGGAGATGGCCTTTTCAAACTCCAGAGCCCGGGCGGCCTCTTCCATCCTGTGCCTCAGGTCGCGAATTATGATCTCCTGCCTTCCTTCCAGAAAAAGAATCACCTGTTCGATAATCCTGCGATATTCCTCCTTTGTTATCTCGCCGCTGCAAGCCCCAACACAGCGGTTGATGTAGAAATCGAAGCAGGGACGAGGTTTCTTGCCCGTGATTACCCCTCTGGGTGAGCAATAGCGAAAGAGTTTTCTCAGGAGATCCAGGGTTCGGCGTACAGCTTTAGCGTTCGCAAATGGGCCGAAGTAGCGTCCACCATCGTCTTCAAAGCGCCTTGTCTGGAAAACGCGGGGCCATTCCTCGTTCAGGCTTACCTTGATATAGGGGTAGCTCTTATCATCCTTGAGACTAACGTTATGAGGAGGATGGTGTTTCTTGATAAGGTTGCATTCCAGAATGAGCGCTTCCTGTTCGGAATCGGTAACGATGAAATCGAGGTCTCGCGTCCTTGCCGCTAGCTTTTGGAGCTTGGGCGAAAGTGTACGTGGGGCTCCGAAGTAGGACCTTACACGGTGGCGCAGGCTTGCTGCTTTGCCTACGTAGAGGACTTTCCCAGTGTCATCCCTGAATAGGTAAACCCCGGGTTTTGTTGGCAGTGCCTTTAGCTGTTCCTGGAAGCAACTCTGCTCCACTGATGTGTTTCACCTACCCCTCTCGCTTATCAGCAGAAATTCGAGTCACATTGGTGACGCCTTGCACACCTTCCAGCTTGGAGAAAAGCCGGCCCAATTGTCCGATATTGCTTATTTCCATAGTCACGAACACAGAGAGCCTGTCGTCGCCCTGCTCGTCCAATGAAACTGCAACTATGTTTATTTTCTCATCCGAGACAAGAGCGGTAACGTCTCGCAGTAGCCCTACCCTATC
>DAOUTY010000211.1 GCA_030668425.1 Chloroflexota bacterium | reverse complement strand
AGTGCTCCGAGGTATACACTTCCCGCACTCCCGTCAATGGTTATTACTTCGCCCTTCTTCACTATCTGCCCCCTGGCCTCGAACTGCTCGGCTTGAAGGTCTATCTTCACCTCTTCAGCGCCGCAGATACAGGGCTTGCCCATGGCCCTGGTGATTATGGCAGCGTGGGAAGTAAGCCCGCCGCGTGAGGTTAGCACGCCAACTGCGGCTGAAATGCCCTGAATGTCATCGGGGCTCGTCTCCGGCCTTACCAGGATGATGCGCTCGTTCCTCTGCTTTGCCTCTACAGCCTCTAGAGGGTGGAACACCACTGCCGCTGTAGTTGCACCGGGGGCAGCCCCCAGCCCGTGGGCGATAGGCGTGAATTTCTCGGGCGACTCAAGGCGACGGTGCAAAAAGGCTCTAACGTCATCAGCGGATATCCGCATGATGGCTTCCTCGCGTGAAATAAGCCCTTCATTTGCCATATCGACGGCGAGCTTTACCGCTGCTTGGCCGCTCCGCTTACCCGATCTGGTCTGGAGTATGTATAGTCGGTCTGCCTCGATGGTGAATTCTACATCCTGCATCTCGTGGAAGTGGTTCTCCAGGATGCTGGCTACCTTTTCTAGCTGGCAATAGAGGGCAGGCATTTGCGATTCAAAGAAACTGATAGGTTGCGGGGTCCTGCGGCCGGATACCAGGTCCTCCCCCTTAGCTCTACCGAGATATTCGCCGAATAGCACCCTTTCCCCTGTGCTGGGGTTTCGGGTAAACATTACACCTGTCCCCGACTGTTCGTTCAAATCGCCGAATACCATCGCCTGCACTATGACGGCTGTGCCCAGGTCGGCAGAAATGTGGTGGATGCGGCGATACTCCGCCGCCCGGGGATTGTGCCACGAGTCAAAGACCTGCTTTATGGAGGAGAGCAATGCCGCCAGTTCCTTGACATCGAGTACGGTGTCCATCATCCCAGGCATTGATGCCGGTGCTGAGGAGCGGACGGATACGGCCAGCCCGTCCCCCAGTTTCTTCCCCGTCTGCTGCTCAAGGGCTCCCAGAGCCTGCTCGATCTCCTCCAGGGGCAGCTTGCCGCTCATCTTGTATTCCTTGTAGGCGTCTATAGATACCACGAACTCCGGAGGCACTGGGAGCTTTAGCTTGGCCATGGTTACCAGGTTAGCCCCCTTGTTGCCCAGGATATTCTTGTCCTCACAGGTGTCGGTAAATTGATAGACCGTTGTCATGGGCTACCTCCTCCTCTGGATTGACCCGCTTTCACTCTTGCAAGTTCGGCTGCACGTACAAAGCTGTTTTAGAACCTGCCCGGTGCAGTCCTACCTGAGCCCTGTGGCGACTTCCACATCTCTGGGCCGAATCTTCGCTGCTCGGCGCAGAAAATCAGGGGTAAGTTGACGACGCACCGGTGCTCTGTGTCTCAGGCACACACCGCCTTCATCGTGGAAGGGGATGGGCTCCCAGTCTTCGCAGTTCTCGCAATATTCTACGTGCATCCGGCATGTCTCTGGTTTAATCATTCCTCTGCCCTTTACAGGAGCAACAGGCTGACTGGATGGATTCGTCGCCCAGTTTACTCAAGAAAGATTGTGCTCCGTATTGCGGAGGCAAAACAATCCCAATTAAGTACTATTTAAGGGGGACTTTGGTACTAATTCCTCGGGACCGGCTTTTGGGAGTGACGCACGGAGATGAGGGTAGGCTGGGGAAAATCGCACCCAAAATGTGATAACTTCTTAACGGTTTCCCTACTCATTTTATGAATTCCTCACCCCCCAAATTTCTAGTATAATGGCTGTATGTCATGTAGGAGAGTTGATGTGCCGCTGAAGGAAGGCTGGATAAATGGCGCTTGAAAAGTATATGAAGCAGGTGACGGGCAAGAAAAAGGGAGACGTGCTTCTGTACGCCCTGAGCACGTGCGGTTGGTGCAGGAAGACGAAGGATTTACTTGGTGATCTGGGCGTGGAGTATAGATACATAGATGTCGACCTTCTGGACAGCGAGGCTAAGAGTGAAGCAATCAAAGAGATTACTAAATGGAACCCGAGCTGTTCGTTCCCAACCCTGGTCATAAACAACGACGAGTGCATAGTGGGCTATCAAGCGGACAAAACCAGGGAAGCTCTGGGCAGTGGAGAGGATGTAGCGGAGTAACGGGATGGTTGACGCCATCTATGAGAAGTTAAGCAGGGAGGCGGAGGAGGGGGGTTATCACCTGAATCCGGATGTGGAATTCACAAAAGGACTTCTGAGAAGCCTCATAATCAACGAACAAAGATATGGCTACTGGGCTTGTCCGTGCCGGCTTGCAACAGGCGTAAAAGAGGAAGATATCGACATAATATGTCCCTGCGACTATAGGGATGCCGATATCAACGAGTATGGATCATGTTACTGCGCACTGTATGTTTCCAGGGAGATTGCCGAAGGAGAAAAGGAGGCTGGCTCCATACCGGAGAGAAGGCCTCCTGAAAGTGAGAGGAAGAAGCCCACGGAGGCAGCCTCGAAGCCCGAGGGCGGCGGGTTTCAGTCCTCTCTTCCACTGCCTGTGTGGCGCTGCAGGGTGTGCGGGTATCTTTGCGCAAGAGGCGAGCCACCTGAGACCTGTCCTGTGTGCAAGGCGAAGAAGGACAGGTTTGAGAGATTCATGTAACCTTTACCACCGGCCCGATGGTAAGTCAGTCCAGCGATGCAGAACCATCGCTGGAATCTGTCATGAGTATATCGAAGGGCTCAGGGCGAACATTAGCACAGGCGGTGGGTTTCGCTGCGCTTAACCCACCCTACCGCTCTGGTTCCCCCTACCTCTAACTCCCTCCCACCAGGGGAGGGAGTATTGTGGATACCTCTCCCTTGATGGGAGAGGCTAGGTGAGGGTGAATCGATGTCTGCTACCTTCCTTGTTCGACTCCACTATTAACTGGTGGTAGGCGTTGGTTTCCTCAGACTCGGCGACGGCCCGGCACAGCAGGGCCCCCTGATGATAGTTCCCCTTTGCAACCTTCACGATAAGGGCTGGTTCCTCTGGTGTGCCTGATATTCAGCGACGAAGCCAGACTTGAGGTTCTTCAAGGTTTTTGTTCCTTCTATCCTGCACCTAGCCACAAAGCACAACGCCTCCGTTCCGCAGTGCAGTACTATTTTACCATTGATAGGTGCTAGAAAGAGCTATTGTGTAGATGATAACCGTTGTGCTACCGTTTGAGCATGTCAGCGGCATTACTGCTGCAATTTTACGTAGAAGGGTTTGAACAATGACGAAAAGCTTGGACGAATACAGACAGGTCGTCGGTGATGACGTTATAGGTGAGATCTACGCCAAAGCCAGGGGCCTTATGGGGAAGCGCGTTGTACACGTCAATTCTACTTCTCAAGGTGGTGGGGTAGCAGAGATACTGAGTTCCTTGGTGCCGCTGATGAATGACGTTGGTGTAGAAACGGATTGGAGGGTT
>DAOUTY010000027.1 GCA_030668425.1 Chloroflexota bacterium | reverse complement strand
GACGCCTGCTGCAACCTGTTGCGTAGGGGCGTTCAATTGAACGCCCCTACAATGATAACTGGTTAGCCTAGAGCATCCGCTCTAGGCGTGGTTGGAGCAGATGCTCCAACCTACCCTGATTTTCAAATAGGCAAGCTGTAGGGTGGGTGCAGCCCTTCAGCGGAAGGGCCAAACCCACCATTTCCATCTCAACTGGGAAGGTGGGTTCCATTTCATTTCACCCACCCTACATCTGGGGTCAGACCCCGTTCGCCCTGTCCTTCTGCGGAAGGATGTCGAAGGGTGAAGGCGAAGATGGGATTCCCCTACTAATTCGTCGCCACAGGGAGGCGATGCTACCTCCCGCTTTTTCTGTTCCCTCCCTCCCCGAGATTGCTTCGTCGCTACGCTCCTCGCAATGACAGGTAATCCCTTTACTGATGAATATCCCCCCGCTCGCGGTGGATGTTTTTATCCACCGCAAACCTCGCCATTTTCCCCGGACTTCTCATCGCAATTTCGGCTACCCCTTAGGTGAAAAATAGGCTGAGATTTAAGTGTAGCGTTGGGACTCCTGTCACAACGGAGGATTCGTTGCCACTCCTGTGGCAACGCTACCCATTTTGGATAGCCTGATTAGTGATAAACAACCGTAAGCTCTCAATCCTTTCAGCTAACGTGCCCATCTTGGCCTTTGGTATGTGACTGTTAAAACCAGATGCAAGCTAGATTATCCCCTCTAACCTCTTGACGAGCTGGCCTACCTGATCCTCAGGGGTCCCCTGGAACATCTCGCTCTTGTGTTCTCTCTTGGGGAAGAATATCTTGACCACCCGGGTAGGGGAGCCGGCGATACCGGCCTTGTCCTCTTCTACACCAATATCCGCGGCGGTCCACACGGGTATCTGGGCAGTCTTCGCCTTCATGCTGCCACGGAGGGATGGCAGGCGGGGCACGTTTATCTCCTTGACCACGGTGATCACAGCGGGCAGCGCCATCTCAAGTACCTCGTAGCCTTCCTCGACCATTCTATGCACTCTTATATAGCCCTCTTTAATCTCATCGATCTTGCTCACATAGGCTACGAAGGGAACCCCCAGCATCTCGGATAGCCCGGAACCTACCTGGCCGGTGTCTCCGTCCAGCGTCTGCTTGCCGCAGATTATCACATCGTAGTCTGCTATCTTGGCGAGTGCTCTGGAGAGGACATAGGAAGTAGCCCAGGTGTCGGAGCCAGCGAAGACCCGGTCGCTGATCAGGATAGCCTCGTCGGCTCCGAGGGAGATCGTTTCCCTGAGCGCATTCTCTGCCTGGGGAGGGCCCATGGTTATGGCTGTAACCTTGCCGCCACATCTTTCCTTCAGGCGAACGCCTTCCTCCAGCGCATAGGTATCGAAGGGGTTGATGATGCTTTCTACGCCCTCCCGGACCAGCGTGTTGGTTTCAGGGTCTATTTTGATCTCAGTGGTGCCGGGAACCTGCTTTATGCAAACCACGATGTTCATGCTCTCAGTGCCTTTCTTTTCAACAACTCCAGGGCGATGACGTTTCTCAGCACCTGATTGGTGCCCTCATATATCTGGTTGATCTTGGCATCACGCATCATCTTCTCTGCGGGGTAGTCACGCATGTAGCCCACGCCGCCGAAGATCTGCACTGCATCGGTGGTTACCTTCATCGCCATATCTGTGGCGAAGACTTTGGCCATGGCTCCTTCCTCGGTGAAGCTTTTAGCTCCACTGTCGATGGTTTTGGCTGTGGCATAGATCAGGCTCCTGGCGGCTTCCAGTTCCATGTCCATATTGGCCAGCATGTGCTGGATGGCCTGGATAGATGAGACCGGGTGTCCGAACTGATGACGTTGGCGTGCATAAGCCACTGCTGCTTCCAGTGCCCCCTGGGCGAGTCCAAGTGCCAGGGCGCCGACCCCTGGGCGGGAAGAGTCCAGGGTTTTCATGGTTACGATGAACCCCAACCCCTCTCTGCCCACCAGGTTCTCCTTGGGCACCCGGCAGTTATGGAAGACGAGCTCCCTAGTAGCGGCGGAGCGGATACCCATCTTCTTCTCCTTTTTGCCGAAGGTGAAGCCGGGCGTCCCTTTCTCAACTATGAAGGCGCTAGCGCCACGGCTGCCTCTTGATGGGTCGGTCAGCACGATAATCGTGTAAATCTCAGCCTCGCCGCCGTTGGTGATGAACTGCTTGGTGCCATTGATGATGTAGTCGTCGCCGTCGCGGGTGGCAGTTGTCTTTATAGCACTGGCGTCACTACCGGCTCCGGACTCTGTCAGGCCGAAGGCGGTAAGCTTCGCTCCATCGGCTATATGAGGGAGGTAATTCTGTTTCTGTTCCTCATTGCCGTAAAGAAGTATGGGTAGGGCCCCTAGAGCATCCGCAGCGTAGGTAAGGGCCACCGCGCAACAAGCTCGGCTTAGCTCCTCGACCACTACGCACTGGGCAAAACAACCTTCCCCAAGCCCCTCGTACTGCTCGGGTATGAAGATTCTAAACAAATCGGCATCAGCCATATCCTTGATTATTGCCCAGGGGAACTCCTCCGTCTCATCCAGCTCCGCACGCACGGGGAGTATCCTCTCCTCGGCGATCCTTCGAGCCAGGCTCTTGATGAGCTGCTGCTGTTCAGTTAAGAAATACTCCAAGGCAATTCCCCCTTTCGGAATTTGGCAAGAATAAAGTAATTGTAGCTATTTTTCGAAACTTATCAACCCCACTTGGCCGGACTCGATATCAGAGGGTCTTTCAGCATATAAAGGCGATGTCTATTTTGGTTAGTTGTGACAGTGTACTGGCATACCGTTAAAATGGTATACCATCTAAGAGAATTGGAGGCGCTCTATAATAATCTCGGCTTGGCTTATGATACGATCGATTATCTCCTTGACACTCATTACGTCATCGATTAAACCTGCCACAGGACCACAGGCGACGACTCCAGCTTCAACATCGCCCTCGAAGAGCACCTTTCGCAAATTGTCGCCTCCGATAAATGGCAGGAGCTCAAGCATGGTAGTGCCTTTCTTCTCCAGTTCCAGTACTTTCTCTGTGGCCTCGTTCCTGCGTACTCGGTAAGCCCTGTTTAGGGAACGCTCTATGTAGACTGTGTCAGTTGCCTCGGTCCGAATAAGCCAGTCCTTGAACGTCTCGCTAGCCGGGCACTCGTGGGAGGCCATGAGTCGGGTGCCTATCTGCACCCCGGAGGCGCCCAGAGCCAGGGCTGAGACGAAGGCTCGCCCATCGCTAACTCCACCTGCGCTGATCACAGGTATCTCGAGAGAATCTACTGCCAGCGGGATCATGATCGAGAGCGGGAGGTCGTCCAACCCTGTATGCCCCGCTGCCTCGTAGCCTACCAGGGTAACAGCATCGACACCTACTCGCTCTGCTGATTTGGCATGCCTCACCGTAGCGCACTTGTGAAGCACAGTGATGCCGGCTTCCTTTAGTTGCTTTACATAAGGAGCGGGATTAAGGGCCGCAGTCTCCACGAACTTGACCTTCTCTTCGACGACAACTTCCAAATCTTCGTTGACCCTGTTCGGGTCCCGTGTAATCAGGGCGATATTCACACCGAATGGTTTATCGGTGAGACTGCGGCAGGTTCGGATCTGCTCCCTCAACTCATCCTTGTTATTACAGGTAACACCGGCGATAAGTCCGAAGCCTCCGGCATTGGAAATTGCTGCTGCCAGCTCTGCAGTGCTCAGGTATGCCATAGCCCCCCCGATTATAGGGTACTCAACACCGAGAAGCTCAGTCAGCCTGGTTTTGAACATCTTCGTTCTCTCCCTGTCGCGTTGGTGATGGATAAAGAGTACCATCGGGTGAAGGTGGAAGTCAACAGATAGTCTGTTGGCATGGTGGTAGGGCAGGGGACAGATCAGAGAATCTATCGCGGTCCCGCCAGAAGTTTACATAAACGTTTTTTCGTGCCACACACCGCTTAGACAGCTCAACATCTAGCCACTCAGACAGCCTACCATCTGACTTGCTGTACATCTAGACGCCTGGATGTTAGAACGCCCGGCCCGCGCGGTTCGGGTGCAAGTTGCCCCGGCGGGATATGCCGTTGATCGTGGCAGAAAACGAGGCTCTGAGATCAAAATCTGAGGGTTTTTGGCTCAGGAACAGGGGGATTCATCATCTTGGTGTATTTAAGCCTATGTAAAGAACTCTGAGGAGGGGAGTGGTATTACTGCCCTCGCACATGCTGTCGTGGAGGACAAACTGCTGATTCGGAAAGCACTGCCACAGGGTATATGAAGCGCAGGAAAGGCGAAACACTGTGTGCCGACTGTGCATTTCTATAAACACATAGTATAGGCATAGGGCATAGAGGGGTACTATATTGAGTTAAGGCGGAGACTGAAGAAATGCAGTTCAGGCATTGACGGCACAGTGTATATGTTAGAGACAAGCCTCGACACATGCACACACAGATCGATGTCAACAAAGTATGTCTACCACAAGTGCTTAAAGTTTGCTGTATTGTTTAGTGTGTGTTAAACTTTGCGTGGAATATCCACTGGAGGAGACGAATGTTTAAGTGCAGGGAGTGCGGGAAGGAGTTCGGCGATTGGCATGCTCTGGGGGGCCACATGAGGACGCACAGGGCCAGGAAAGGGAAAAGTGTGGCTTTACCTACTGATGAGGGGCAGAGGAAAGAGCTACTAGCACAGGCACTGGGAAGGCTCAGTGAACTCAGCCCACAGGAAGCATGGCAGATTGTAGTGAACTGGATAATGGATGTATACCGGCAAGAACAGCTTCGGGGGGAGACTATACAGGCCTACCGTCTGAGGTTGCAGGACAGTGAGGCAAGGATAGATGCGATACAGAGTGAACTGAGAAAACTGCAGCAGATGGTCACAGGAAGCCGTGTTTACAAAGAGGCGGGCAATCAGCTATAATCTGTTCCATGACTGCACTGAGAACGCATTACTGTGGAGATCTGCGCAAGGAGCACGTCGGCCAGGAGGTGACCATCGCTGGATGGGTCAACCGCCGGCGTGACCATGGAGGGTTGATATTCATTGACCTGCGCGATCGGGAGGGGATAGTCCAAGCGGTGTTCAATCCCGAGACGTCAGCCGCGAATCACTCGATTGCCAACGAGCTGCGAAATGAATATGTGGTTCAGGTGAGGGGCAGGGTCTCGCTGCGCCCTCAGGGGACTGATAACAGGAACCTGTCAACGGGCGATGTCGAACTTGTTGCCGAGGGCGTGGAGATACTCAATAGGGCGAAGACGCCGCCATTTTACATAAATGAAGAAATTGAAATAGAGGAACCACTTCGTCTCAAGTACCGCTATCTTGACCTGAGGCGGGAGCGGATGCAACGTAACATAATCCTGCGTCATCGCGTGGTCAAGTTCATCCGTGACTTCCTTGATGCCAGGGGATTCATCGAAATCGAGACCCCAGTCCTGATTAAGAGCACGCCTGAAGGAGCGCGTGACTATCTGGTGCCCAGCCGAATCCACGCCGGCAAGTTCTATGCTTTGCCCCAGTCGCCACAGCAGTTGAAGCAGCTACTTATGGTAGCCGGATACGATAGGTACTTTCAGATAGCTCGCTGTTTCCGTGATGAAGACCCCAGGGCTGATCGCCAGCCTGAGTTCACCCAGTTGGATCTCGAGATGAGCTTTGTAGATGAGGACGATGTCCTTAACCTGACGGAGGAGCTTTTCACCTCGCTGGTGGAGACGATAATGCCCCAAATGAGGGTAACCAAGCCCTTCCCCAGACTTTCATATGCAGAGGTGATGGAGAGATACGGCAATGATAAGCCGGATTTGAGGTTCGGACTGGAGCTTGCTGATCTCTCGGATATTTTCGCCTCCACCGAGTTCTCCGTCTTTCGCTCGGTCATTGGTGAGGGGGGCAAGGTTAAGGGCTTTGCCGCTCCGGACTGTGCAAACTACTCGCGCAGCCAGCTGGCTGAGTTGACCGAATTCGTGCGCAGTCATGGGGCGAAGGGGCTGCTCACCATGGCGTTAGAAGGAGAGCCCGGGGGTGCGCTCACCGACCTAACCCCGGACAATGTTCGCTCTGTTGTGGCTAAGTTCCTGACTGCGGGCCAGATAGTAGAGATCACAAAGCGCCTGGGAGCAAAAATGGGAGACCTGTTGCTCATAGTCGCGGATAAGCCAAAGATAGTTGATGTTGTCCTGAGCAGCTTACGCTCGGAGATAGCACAGCGTCTTGGCCTGATTGACCCCAATCTTCTGGCCTTCGCTTTTGTGCAGGACTACCCTTTGTTTGAACTGAACGATGCGGGACAGTGGGAGCCGATGCACCATCCTTTCACCGCTCCCAGGAGTGAAGATATGGCGCTGCTCGATACTGACCCGGGAAAGGTGGGGGCTAGGCACTACGATTTCGTGTGCAACGGCTCCGAGATCTCCAGCGGATCGATCAGGATACATGACCGTGAGGTCCAGGAAAAGGTGTTTCAGATTCTGGGATATAGCAGGGAGGAGACCCAGGAAAGGTTTGGGCATCTCTTGGAGGCCTTGGAGTACGGTGCTCCCCCGCATGGAGGTATCGCCCCGGGAATCGACCGCTTCGTAATGATCCTTGCTGGAGAGGAGAACATCCGCGAGGTGATAGCCTTCCCCAAAACTCAAAGTGCTATGGACCTCATGTTGAATTCCCCTTCCCCTGTTTCCCTTGAGCAACTTCGTGAGTTGCACCTCAAGCTCAGTGAGGATTGAGTCACATTGAGGCTGAGCTACATTGCTGATTGTTCACTACGATGACGCTTAATGTTATAATGAGAATGATATGAAGGTATCTACAGATAGGATTGAAGGTAGTCAGGTGGTCCTTAACATAGAGGTTGATGCGGAGGAGATGGAGAGCGCTATCAAGAAGGCCTACCATCGCCTGGGGGCCAAAACGACTGTTCCCGGTTTTCGTAAGGGCAAAGCTCCTCCAGAGATGCTGGAGCGGTATTTTGGGAGGGAGGCCCTAGTAGAAGACGCTGTTGAGCATCTTCTGCCGGAGGTTTATGATCGGGCGATTCAGGAGCAGGAGGTGGACGCTATCGCCCAGCCCCAGGTCGAGGTTCTCCAGATTGACCCGTTGTCATTTAAGGCCACTGTTCCGGTACAACCCACTATTGAGCTGGATGACTATCATCAGGTCAAGTTCGAGCAGGAGGCAGTGGTGGTGACCGAGGAGGAGGAAGCAGAGGCGCTGGAGAAAATTCGCTATATGCAGGCGCCATGGACACCGATGGAGCGGCCAGCGAAATCTGGCGATTTGCTGGCCATCGATGTGGAAGGCACTGTAGAGGGTGAGGTTGTTATCAATGAGAAAGAGGGGTGGTATCAATTGTCGCCCGATTTGCCCAATGCTCTACCTGGCTTCACTGAGCAGCTTGAGGGGGCAGAAAAGGGCGAGGAGAGGGTATTCACGCTGACATTGCCTGCGGAACAAGGGGAGTCTGGGGGGAAGGAGTGCAGTTTCAAGGTCCTGGTCAATGAGATCAAGGAGAAGAAGCTTGCCGAGATGGACGACGACTTCGCTAAAAGCCTTGGCCAGGGTTTGGAGACATTGGATTCAGTTAAGGAGAAGATTGCTGCCGACCTTAGGTCGAGGAAAGAGATGGAGGCGAAGAACAACCTTGAAGAGAAGGCGATCAAGGCTCTGGTTGATCTTGCTCGGGCGGAGTTTCCCGATATAATGGTGCAAAATGAGATCGATCACCTTATGTCCGAGCAAGAACGACACTTCGGCGACCGGCATGGTCTTGAGGATTACCTCAACAGGCTTAAGAAAACTCAGGAAGAGTTTAGAAACGAACTCAGGCCGATGGCCGAGCGGATCGTGCTTCGCTCCCTGGTTTTGCAGAGGTTTGCTGAACTGGAGGGGATTGAGGTTAGTGCTGCTGATATCGATGCTGAGGTTGAGAATATGATGCAGTATGCTTCCGACGAAGGAGTGCGGCGGCTTTTCGATTCCTCATCAGCCCGGGAATCTCTGAGAAGGAACCTTTTCATTAGAAAGGCAATCGATCGCTTAGCAGAGATAGCTACTGCCGGAGAGGCGTCTGTGGCTTTAGAGAAAGAATCTGTAGTGTCGCCAGCAAAGGAAGAGGAGGACGAAAATGGAGATGCAACCGAGTAACGTAATTCCTTTTGTAATCGAAAGCAGTGCCCGTGGGGAGCGTACCTTCGATATATACTCCTTGTTGCTCAAGGAGCGCATCGTATTTTTGGGCTATCCGATTACTGACCAGATAGCCAATGTGATAATCGCTCAGCTTCTCTATCTGGAACGAGAGGACCCGGACAAGGATATCAGCCTCTATATTCACTGCCCAGGGGGTGTTATTAACTCTGGGCTGGCGATCTACGACACCATGGAGCTCATCCGCTGCGATGTGTCTACAATCTGCGTGGGCCTGGCGGCCAGCATGGGCACGATTTTGCTAGCCGCTGGCGCTAAGGGAAAACGCTATGCTCTGCCCAATGCTACTGTCCACTTGCACCAGCCTATGGGCGGTGCTCAGGGGCAAGCTTCGGATATTGAGATCGCTGCTCGGGAGATACTAAGGCTGCAGGATGTGCTCCGCTCCATACTGGTCAAGCATACAGGCCAGACTCTGGAAAAGGTCGCTCACGATACTGACCGTGACTTCTACATGAGCGCTGATACGGCAATGGAGTACGGGGTCATCGATGAGATACTGAAGAAGGGTCCTGGGGCCGAAGAGAAGCCAGCCGAAGAGAAAGGGTCTGAGAAGAAGGCTGCCTAAGCCAGACTGATCTTATTAAACTCAATTGTGGGCTCCGGCTTTTGTTCTGAAAGCAGTTCTAGTCCTTTTCCGGGGTGGATCGGGGGAGTCGGCTCCAAACGCGCTTAGAGCGGGTGCTCCTGTTAACCCCGGTTTTCATAAGGGTTTACTATCGCATCGATTACTTCAGTTAAAGAATAGCCTTTAACAGTCTGTCCACTACTGTCAGTCACCTTACCTTCTTCTATCCGAACCGTCCCTTCGCTGAATGCCTTGAGCGTGACTACGATGAGCGGCAGTTCCCTTTTTACCCCTTCACTTCGGATTAGACTGAAGAGGGGGTTATCATCTCCCTGTTGGGCCATCAATTCATTTACGGGTAACCCCTTTATCTCCTCCCAATGCCTGTCAAAGGGTTTGCCCCTGATGGGAAATGTGCAATAGGTCACCGGAGGCCCCTTGTCCAGCTCGGGGATGACCAGATGCATCATCACTCCTGTCTCGGATGCCCCGCTTTCGATCAGCTTCCAAATCACCTCTCGCCAGGTGCCCTGTGGGCCACCAGGAGCGGCAGGGTGGAGGTTTATCATGTCGTAGTGCTGGCACATCTCCTCGCTGATGATAAGCATGTAGCCGGCGAGAACGCAGATGTCAGCCTGGAAGCCCTTCAGTCGCTCCATCACCTGCCTGTCGTATTCGAATCGCCAATCTGTGAGAGGGCCGGTTCTCCGCTTGGCCCGGAATTTCTTGGAGGAGAAGCAGACAAGGGGGATGTGGTAGGATTCCACTAGCTTGAGGAACAGGTCGGTTTCATTTGATTGCCCCGGCTCGCGGTTGCAGAACACAAAAGCTATATCGGCATCTATCCGGCCTTTATCTATGCTTTCATTCATGGTTGTCAGCAGGTTTCGAGATCCCTCACCTCTTCCTGAAGAAAACCAACCGATTCTGTACATTGGAGCTAGCTCTTCTTCAGCCTCTTGATCAGTCTGTTCCTGACATTGTAGAAATTGGTCAAGGTGCTGGTTTTGCTCGTGAAGATTTTGCCTTGACCAAGGGCCTGTCGAAATTGCTCGGCATCGTTGAACTCCGGAAGTTCTATAAAGGACCTGCCGATCTCCCTTATGACATGGGCATCACTGCCGACGGTACCTGGAAGCCCGTGGCTTTGAGCAAACTGCAGGGCGCGTGCTGAGTCCCTCAGCAGATAGGTACGTGAGTTGAAGACCTCGATCAGATCGACGTCGGATTTTATCCTCTCCAGCGCATCGCGTCGCAGCCGGGAATGGGGCCGGAAACGGTCGAAGGGGTGTGGAATGCACACCAGCCCACCCTGCTCTTTGATTCGAGCCACAGTCTCCTCAGGGGAGAGACGGGGAGGTATCTCTTCGGTGAGGAAGAGCCCAATGACCTCCCCGCAAGCGGTTAACACCTCCTCACCGACTATAACGGTGAAGGGAGCAATTCGCTTTATTTCCAGGGCCCCGGAAATGGTGTCATGGTCGGTTATCGCCAGGCAGTTTATGCTGTTGTCAAGGCAATGTTGAACGATCTTTTCCAGGGGGGATATTGAGTCTTTGGAATAACAGGTGTGCACATGGAGGTCGGCTTTTAACAACTTGGTTCACCTAAAGGCTTACGCTCGTTCCACGTAGCTACCGTTGCGAGTGTCGACACGCACTGTATCCCCGGTGTTGACGAAGAAGGGGACCTGGATAGTGACGCCACTCTCCAGAACAGCCGGCTTTGTTCCTGCCTGAGAGGTATCCCCCTTATAGCTGGGTCCGGTCTCGGTGACCAAGAGGTCCACGGTTATCGGTAACTCTATCCCGACTGTCTCATCCCCATACAGCGATATTGTGAGTGTCATGCCATCCTTGAGGTAGTTGAGGGCATCTCCTAGTTGCTCTGAGCTCAGCGGGGTCTGATCGAAGGTCTCGGTATCCATAAAATAGTAGAGGTCGCCGTCTTGATAGAGGTACTGCGCAGTACGCTCGTCTAGGCGCACGCGTTTGAATTTGTCTCCCGCTTGGAAGGTGCGTTCAATAGTATGTCCGGCGCGAATGTCTCGCAGCCTGAGTCGTACCTGTGCGCTGCCGCGTGCTATCTTGATGTGCTGATAATCAAGGATATTGTAAAGCTGGCCATCGAGCTCGATGGTTATTCCTTTCCTGGCTTCACTAGCGCCGATCATCCTGTTACCTCCGTGCCTTTTTAGCCCTGGTTAGGGGCCGCGCTCTGCCTTCTTCCAGCGCCACCGTGTCCTCTATCCTGACACCACCCCAGCCCGGAATGTAGATGCCCGGCTCAATGGTGAACACCATTCCGTTGGCTAGAACGCTGGAGGAGTTGGACCCAAGGCGAGGCTCCTCGTGGGCAGCTAGTCCCACACCGTGTCCCAGCCCGTGGCCGAAGTTCTCCTCATATCCCGCCTGGGCAATAACCGTGCGGGCAAGTTGGTCAACCTGTTCACCGTTCATCCCCACCTGCAGGGTTGCCATCGCAGTGAGCTGTGCTCCTAAGACTATATCATAAATCCGATGGAAGGTGTTATCTCCCTCTCCTAAACAGATAGTGCGGGTAATATCGCTGAAGTACCCTCCCACGTTTGCCCCGAGATCGATCATCACGGGCTCGCTGGTGCGGATAGCCCTGTTTGTGGGTTTGGCGTGGGGCAGTGCCGAGTTCGGGCCAGAAGCCACGATGACGTCGAAGGGGAGTGGCTCGCTGCCATTGCGGCGCATGAAGCTCTCTAGCTCCCAGGCAAGCTCTCGCTCTGAGATACCTGGCTGAACTCCGGGCAAAACCTCTTCGAGGGCGGCATCGGATATCGCTGCTGCTTTCTCGAGACATTGCAGTTCCGCCTGGTCCTTTACCGCGCGCAGCGACTCAACAAACTCCTCTATGGAAACGAGGCTGATTTCTCCACTGACCTCGCCTACAACTCCGGTCAGTTCTCTGTAGGTGAGAAAGGGGACATCCCTACCCTCGAAGCCGAGCCTTTGGGTGTACAGGCCTGATAGGAGGGGGGGGAGCCATTTCGATAGCGCACCCTGGATTCGTATTACCTCAAACGTGGATGCCTCGGCCTGTGCCTGCTCGACATAACGAGAATCAGTGGTCAGGATGGCCCTGTCCTGCGAGATGAGCAGAAACCCTGCAGAGCCGGTGAAGCCGGAGAGGTAACGGCGGTTCTCACCCTGGGAGATGAGGATAGCGTCAAGCTCCTCCTCGACAAGTATCTGGCGCAGCTTTTCAAGACGATAGCTCATTATCATAGCCCACAGAAAAAGAAATTCTCATGGGCCTATGGCCCACCGGCGAATCACGAAAATTGTCTGGGATCCGACTATGGGTAGGTTGCCCGACGTCGGACAACCTACCAGTTAGCTTTGAACAAGTTGGTTGCGGAGTCCCTCAAGCCGAGCGGCCATAGGCAGCTTACGTCTCCAGTGTCACCACGATCTCCAGGGCGGCGATGTATCCCCGCCACCCCAGCCCTGAGATCTGACCTCTGGATATTGGTGCAATAACGGACTGCTGTCTGAACTCCTCCCGGGCATAGATGTTGGAAAGATGTACCTCGATTACTGGCAGAGAGGTGTCGGCCAGAGCGTCACGCAGGGATAGTCCGTAGTGGGTTAGCGCACCGGGGTTAATGAGGATGCCTGTGGCTTCGGAGGACTTCTCCTGGATGAAAT
>DAOUTY010000071.1 GCA_030668425.1 Chloroflexota bacterium | reverse complement strand
GAATGCGCACATGATCTCCTATCCTCTCACCCTTTTCGATTGCTGTGCTCTATCTGAAGGAGCAGCTGCCGTTGTGCTTACAAGGCCAGATATAGCGAAAAAGCTAGTGGGCGATAATTACACCACAATCAAAGCAATATCCCTGACAGTGGAAACTCAGTGGCCGTTCTTTAGGCCTGGCTGGACAGGCTTATCTTTTCCAGCGACTGTAAAGGCAGCTGAGGACGCATATGAAGAAGCGGGGATAACTGATCCCCGCAAGGAATTAGATTTCGGAATCGTTCATGATTGCTTCACTATTACAGAATTGATGACTTATCAGGATATGAAGCTATGCAAGCCTGGAGAAGCTGCGGAGCTAATCAAAGCAGGAGTTACAGCTATTGATGGTGAACTTCCCATAAATCCCGATGGCGGTCTCAAATGCTTCGGGCATCCCGTAGGTGCCACTGGAGTAAGAATGATAGCTGAACTCTCAAAACAAGTCTTGGGAAGAGCAGAAGGTTGCCAGGTAAAAGATGCCAAAGTGGGCTTTGCACATAATCTTGGAGGGCCCCAAGCAATTGCCTCCGTTGCAATAGTAGGCACACCAGATTGGAAACCAGAAGGGTAATTACTATTGGGGCACTAAGTGTTGAGGGATTCGAAGCACCCTACATAGTGGGCATGGCACAACTCGACGAGTGACCACGGCTGATGAACAATATAGTAGACACCGACCCGGATAATGTAATAACGGACCTGATCAAGAAGAGGTTAAAGGCAGGACATCAGGTACATCACGGAGATAAGTTCTCTAACGGTGAAATGGTGGCCGAAACCCTATCTCCGTAAAAATAGGATGGGTGAACATGAACAAAGCAAAGCGAGTGGCACAAATCAAGCACCGCCGTAAACGCAAGAAGCTGGAAGAGCGAAAAAAGCAACAGAAGTCAGAACCACAAGGCGGATAAATAAGGTAAGCGATCTCGGCTTCGGGGAGGATCAGGCCTAGAATGCCAGAGTTATCGGCGCTATTACAGGCGTTATCGAACCCGAAAGCTTATCTCCACACTCCCTCAAGAGTCGAGCTAGTGCAGACGCGGATATCTGCCGTCTTCTTCGCCGGTGACTATGTCTACAAGGTGAAGAAACCCATAGCCCTTGACTTTCTTGACTTCACCACTTTGGATAAACGACGCTTCTACTGCCATCAGGAGGTGACACTGAACAGGCGCCTTTGCCCCGATGTCTACCTGGGAGTTGTGCCCGTTACCCAAGACGGAGATAGTTTCTCAGTCGAAGGTAGCGGAGTAGAGGTTGAATATGCGGTTAAAATGCGCTACCTTCCTCACGAACTGATGATGGATAAGCTTCTTGACAGTAACAAAGTGACCCCTCATATGGTGGAGAAGGTAGCCAGGAAATTGGCCGAGTTTCACCGAAAGGCGGAACTAAGCGAGCAACTAGCCAGCATTGGCGCCCTTGACACCGTGACCCGAAATAATGAGGAGAACTTCGCCGAGACAGTGAGTTATGTCAACTATACCATAACCCAAGGGCAATATGAAAGAATCAAGGATTACAGCCACTCCTTCTTGAAAGAAAATGCACGGCTGTTTGCTAAGAGAGTAACAGAAGGCAGGATAAGGGACTGCCACGGCGATCTCCATGCTGAGCACATCTGCTTCACCGACAGCCTTTGCATCTACGATTGCATCGAATTCAACGAAAGGTTCAGATACACAGATGTCGCCAGTGAAATCGCCTTTTTGGCTATGGACTTGGACTTCCATGGTCATCCCGACCTTTCGAAACATTTCGTGGACGCCTATGTGAAGGCCTCAGGTGACGAGGAGTTGCCCAAGCTATCCAATTTCTACAAGTGCTACCGAGCCTATGTCCGGGGAAAAGTAGAAGGCTTCGAACTCGTCGACCCAAACATCTCAGAAGAGGAGAAGATAAGGGCTCTAGTTATTGCCAGGAGATATTTCGAGCTTGCAGAATCGTATGCGGAGTAAATCTGACCGCTGACCCTGAATTGCAGTTGTCTGCAAGCTCCTCGTAATCTCTCGTTATACACCCGTAATCGGTTCTTAATCCGATATACTTACCATTCCATGCGATCGGATAGGGCCCTGGGGTTTCTCACAGCGAATGTCGGCGCACAACTCCCCGGAACAGTTTAGAGGCAAATCATCGGGAGGCGACGAATTGAAAGAGCCGTTTGCGAAATTCATAGAGGCCAAGCTGGGCTCTGGAGCCTTATTCATCACCTGTGGCCTCCCCGTCACCGGTAAGACCAGAATGAGCCAAGAGATATCGAGAATTAAGGGCTATCCTATCGTGCGAACCGACGTGATTAGAAGAGAAGTATTGAAGAACGAGGACATATTCGACGAAAAGGTCGCCTCCGATATGGACAAACGAATGATGGTCTACAACAAGGCCTTGCAGCAGGCAGAGGAGATAGTGGGGAAAGGCGACGGGGTGATAATCGATGCTACCTTCTTCACACAACCATTGAGGAGGCGTGCTGCTGCAATAGCAGCCAAACATAATCAGGTGTTTGTTATCCTCCAAACCCAATGTCCGAGAGCGATAGCCATTGAACGCATACTGAGACGGACTAGGGAGAACTACGAATCGAACGCACTGACAGAGCAGTCTTACATAAACAACGAGAAGGCATTCGAAAAGGTTGACCTGGACGACCTCAAGCGATCGAACCCTAATCTTGACATCGTCCACCTAATAGTCGATACTCAGTACGATGCGCCCAAGGATTGGTATATTGTCGGCATAGAAGAGATCTAGGGCATTTTCTAATCACACTAAGTACGAGTCACGCTTGATATGCCCAAGCAGGTTACAGATCAGTTTGATACGTGAGGGAAAAGGCGAGCAAAAAACTCAAAGGAGAATCAGTTTGAGCAAGGAAAAGGCCGTAAACAGCGATATTAAAGACCCATCCCTATCCTCAGCGGGTGAACTCCGTATCCAGTGGGCAGCCCGCGAGATGCCGGTATTGCGCCTAATCGGAGAGAGGTTCGCCAAGGAAAAGCCCCTTAAGGGAATTCGCATTTCTGCTTGCCTCCATATCACCACCGAGACAGCTAACCTGGCCCTTGCACTCAAGGCTGGTGGTGCAGAGGTAGTTCTATGCGCCTCTAACCCCCTCTCAACTCAGGACGATGCTGCAGCCTGCTTGGTGGTGGAACACGGTATCCCCGTTTTCGCTATCAAAGGAGAGGACAACGAAACCTATTACAGGCATATCAGCAGTGCCCTGAATCACCGCCCTCATATCACCATGGACGACGGCGCTGACCTTGTAGCATCGATTCACAAAGACCGCGGAGATCTCGTCAGCGACATAATCGGGGGAACAGAGGAGACTACCACAGGGGTGATCAGATTGAAGAGTCTGGAACGCGATAAAAAGCTGAAATACCCCATTATCGCAGTAAACAATGCCAAGACAAAGCGCTACTTCGACAACCGTTATGGCACCGGGCAAAGCACTATCGATGGCATCACCAGAGCTACCAACATCCTCTGGGCAGGGAAGCAAGTGGTAATCTGTGGATATGGCTGGTGTGGTCGTGGAGCATCGATGAGAGCGAAGGGGCTCGGCTCTCACGTCGTAATATGCGAAGTTCAGCCTATCAGCGCCCTGGAAGCAGTCATGGATGGCTATCGTGTAATGCCCCTACTCGAAGCAGCCAAGACAGGTGACATCTTTATCACTGTAACCGGGGGACTGAACATCATCAATAGAGAACACATGCTGGCAATGAAAGACGGGGCAATCATGGCTAACAGCGGACATTTCAACGCAGAGATCAACATCCCCGCACTGGAGAGCCTTACTGAGGAGAAGAAACAGATTCGACCATTTGTGGAACAATACACCTTCCCCGACGGGAAGAATATCTTCCTCCTCGGAGAAGGCAGGCTGATCAATCTGGCCGCTGCTGAAGGTCACCCAGCCAGCGTTATGGATATGAGTTTTGCCAATCAGGCTCTTTGCGCGGAGCACATGGTTAAGGAAGGGAAAACACTTGCACACGAGGTTTACCCTGTCCCTGAAGAAGTGGACAACGAAATAGGCAGACTCAAGCTCAATGCTATGGGTTTTGCAATTGACACGCTGACCCCAGAGCAGAGCAAATATTTGGCGAGTTGGGAGTTGGGAACCTAAAGACAAGGAGAAGCCAATGACCACCACATTCATGAAATCGTCTTCACTGTTCATGACCTCGGAATCAGTCACCGAGGGACACCCGGATAAACTCTGCGACCTCATCTCAGACGCTGTTCTGGATTCCATTATTCTTAAAGACCCTATGGCCAGGGTAGCCTGCGAGACCATGGCGACCACCGGCATGGTCATCGTGATGGGAGAGATCACCACGGATTGCTATGTTGATATCCCTCAGATCGTTCGGGACACGGTTTGCCAGGTAGGTTATACCCGTGCCAAGTATGGCTTCGACTGCGAGACCTGCGGTGTCATAGTCTCGATTAAAGAGCAATCACCCGACATCGCAATAGGGGTAGAACACTCGCTGGAGACACGGGAAAAAGAGGACAATTCAAACGATAGGGAAACCCTCGGTGCCGGCGACCAGGGGATGATGATAGGCTTCGCTTGCAACGAAACCCCTGAACTCATGCCACTGCCAATTTCGCTGGCTCACAAGCTATGCCAGCGTCTGTCCCAAGTGAGGAAAGACGGAACCCTCCCCTACCTGCGCCCTGACGGCAAGTCCCAGGTAACCGTTGAGTACGAGTATGGGATCCCCAAACGAGTAGACGCCGTAGTTATCGCCGCCCAGCATAACGAGACCATCAGCAACGATGTTCTCCATCGGGATATACTGGAACTAGTGATAGAGAAGGTAATTCCTCATTATCTCTTGGACAAGAAAACCAAATACTATATCAATGCCACCGGCCGATTTGTCATCGGCGGGCCGATGGGAGACACCGGACTCACCGGACGCAAGATACTGGTTGATACATACGGAGGAATTGCCAGACACGGTGGAGGAGCTTTCTCGGGAAAAGACCCTACTAAAGTAGACCGTTCCGCTGCCTACGCTGCACGCTACGCGGCTAAGAACATTGTTGCCGCCGGGCTCGCCGACCGCGTAGAACTCCTACTATCTTACGCCATTGGTATAGCTCACCCCATTTCTATCTCCATCGAGACCTTCGGCACAGCCAAGGTGGATGAGGAAGCTATCCATAACCTGATCAATAAGCACTTCGATTTTCGCCCCGGGGCTATCATCGAGTTATTACAATTGCGCCGCCCGATATATAAGCAAACCGCTGCCTACGGGCACTTCGGGCGCGATGACCTTGACCTCCCCTGGGAGCGTATCGACAAGGCGGCGACACTGAGGGCGGAGGCCGGACTAGTGTCCGACGAGGACCAAGGGTGAAAGCAATCATTCTCGCTGGTGGGGAAGGCTTGCGGCTGCGCCCTCTGACATGCAATATCCCCAAGCCCATGGTCCCCATCGTGAACAAACCGTTCCTGGAGCACATGCTCGACAACCTCAAGAGACATCATATTGACGAGGTTATACTCGCCATCTGCTACCTTCCCGACTGCATCCAGCGCCATTTTGGGGATTGCGGCGATTTAGGAATGAGTCTGACCTATGCGTTCGAGGAAATGCCACTGGGAACCGGCGGCGCGGTGAAGAACGCAGAGCAATTCTTAGACGATACCTTTGTCGTCTTCAACGGTGACATCTTCACCGACCTCGACCTCACCGACATGATACGGTTTCATCGATACCACAAAGCCAAAGCTACCATAGCACTTACCCCCGTAGAGGATCCAACTGCATACGGAGTAGTTGAAACCGACTCACAGGGCAGGGTTAGGTGCTTTATCGAGAAGCCGAGCAGGGAGACAGTGACCACTAACCTGATCAATGCTGGCACCTACATACTCGAACCGGAGGTGCTAGACCTGATCCCTCCTGGTGTTCACCACATGTTGGAGCGCGGGCTTTTCCCTGATCTAGTGGAGCGGGGCATTCCATTCTTCGGCTATCGTTCCAATGCTTACTGGATTGACATCGGCGTACCCGAAGACTACCTGAAGTTGCATCACGACATTCTTATGGGGAAAGCCATCGCCCGCTTCCCAGGCAAATCAATAGCCGACGACATCTGGCTTGAGGACAACTGCAACATCCACCCTTCAGCTAAAATCGTCGGCCCGGTGGTAATAGGCCAAGGCTGCACCGTCGAGCAGGGCGCGCGAATTTCAGGCCCCGCTGTCCTTGGGGCAAAGTGCACTGTAGGACAAGGCACTATCATAGATGAGGCGATACTTTGGCAAAACGTTAAACTCGGCAAGGATGCAACAGTAAGAAACAGCGTCATAGGCAACAATAGCGTTGTCGGCGACAGTACCTGGGTCATCGATGGCTCGATAATCAGCGATGATACCGCTATCGGTAGTAGCAACAGGCTAGAGCACGGTATCAGGATCTGGCCTGGGAGTACTATCGAAGACAATGCCATCTCATTTTAGGAAATTACATAATGGCACCAACGATTAAGTTCGGCACAGACGGCTGGCGAGGTATCATAGCCGAGGATTTCACCTTTGAGAATGTCCGCGTTTGTGCCCAGGCGGTGGCGAACTACCTGCACGCTCATGGGATCAATTCACAGGGCTTACTGATAGGCTATGATACCAGATTCGCCTCTGAGGATTTCGCCGACGCTGTAGCCGAAGTGATCGCTGCCAATGGGATCAAAGTATATCTTAACCCCAAAGAGGCCCCCACGCCGGTGATAAGCTACGCGATCGTGGTCAAGCGAGCAGCGGGCGCAGTGATTATTACCGCTAGCCACAACCCTGCCATCTGGAACGGCTTCAAGTATAAGCCAGAGTATGCCGGCAGTGCCTCGCCCGAAGTGACTACCGAGCTAGAAGGCTACATCGAGCAAATCCTGGCAGGCGGAGAGATAAAGCGCCTTCCCTTGTCAGATGGCCTTGAACAAGGGCTGATCGAGTACTACGACCCAGCGCCCGTCTATTTGAGCCACATAGCCGAGATGGTCAACCTTGAGCGGATACGGCAGGCAGGCCTGAAGATAGCCGTGGATTCCATGTACGGGAGCGGAGCAGGCTACTTCAACGAATTACTAACAGGCGGCAGTACAGAGGTCATTGAGATCAACTCTGAGCGAAATCCCCTCTTTCCAGGCGTTCGACCAGAGCCCATAGCCCAAAACCTGACCAAACTCTCCGAAATGGTACGTGAGATCAAAGCCGATATCGGACTGGCCACCGATGGTGATGCCGACCGCATCGGCCCTCTGGATGAAAACGGCTTCTTCATTACACCACTTCAGGTATTCGCACTGCTCGCCCTCTACCTCCTGGAGGTGCGTGGGGAGCGAGGGGCCATCGTCAAGTCCATAACCACTACAGACATGGTCTACCGACTGGGCGAGCTCTTCTCAGTGCCTGTGTATGAAACACTTGTTGGCTTCAAATATCTCGGCCCCCTGATGATCGCCGAGAATGCCCTCATCGGAGGCGAGGAAAGCGGCGGCTTCGGCTTCAGGGGGCACATACCAGAGCGCGACGGCATTCTGGCCGGGCTATACTTGCTCGACCTCATGGTCAGGATGGACAAGAAGCCGTCAGAGCTAATCGAATACCTTTATGAAAAGGTAGGACCTCATTACTACGAGCGGACCGATCTCAACTTCCCCTCAGAAAAACGAGAGGCTATCGTCCAGCGCCTGGATCAGCTAAAGCCCGGCCAGATCGACAACACTGAAGTGGCCAGTATTGATACCTCTGACGGTTTTCGGTTCCGGCTCAGCGACGGAAGCTGGCTTCTCATCCGCCTCTCGGGAACAGAACCATTGCTTCGCATATATGCCGAAAGCGACTCACCGGCACACGTTGAAAGGCTTCTTGAGGCAGGAAAAGAACTGGCTGGTATTTAGACAATGATAGACCTTGATGATCCAAAGGTTTACAGAGAATTCGATCCTGCAGATATGCGAGGACGCATCCGTGAGTTGCCCCAGCAGTGCCTCAAGGCATGGCAACAGGCTCTGGACTTCAAACTGCCCCCAGAATATTCCAGTGTGGACAAAGTTGTCGTTCTAGGCATGGGCGGCTCCGCCATCGGTGGCGACCTGCTCAGCAGCCTGGTTGCCGCTGAGAGCAAGGTGCCCATTTCAGTTAATCGGGATTATGACCTGCCCGCTTACCTGGACGGCAATACTTTCATCATTACTTCCAGCTATTCAGGGATGACT
>DAOUTY010000109.1 GCA_030668425.1 Chloroflexota bacterium | reverse complement strand
TGGGTTCGAGCCTTCCTACCTGCATCGAGCTTATATTGATATCAGCATTACCCGCGACCATACCAACCGCACCAATAAGACCGGGACGATCGAGATGATCGCTAAACAGCCAGTAACCGCCTGTAGGCACAATATCGATCCAGTAGTTATTGACGCGGACGATATGTGTCCCCCCTCTCATCAACGTACCCGCCACTGCTGTCGTACCTATGTCAGTGGTAACCTCCACAGAGACTAGGTTGGTGTAGTTCTCACACCTCGCCGATTTCTGCTCAACTACCTTTAGCCCCCGGTTCTGGGCTATGACACCGGCGTTTACCAGGTTGACCCGCTCCTCAGTGACCGACTCCAGGAGACCGCCCAACACCGCCGCCTTGAGAGCGGTGACATCGTAGTCGGCAATTTCGCCCTCATACTTAATTACAATGGCATTAGTGTGCCCGTCGGCAAGCTGGGCGCACAATTTCCCCACGTCTGAGGCTACGAGCAAGAAAGGAGCCACTACTGAGGCTGTTTCAGGAGCCATCAAGGGCATGTTAACCGCGTAGCGTGCAGGACGACCTTCGAGCACAGCTAAAATCTGCTCCGCCACATCTACGGCCACAGTCGTCTGCGCCTCAGAGGTCGATGCAGCCAAGTGAGGGGTGGCAATGACCTTATCGCTCTTGAGCAAGATATTGTCGCAGGCTGGCTCCTCGGTGAAAACATCAAAAGCAGCACCAGCCACCTTCCCCTCTTCAATAGCCTTGTAGAGGGCCTCTTCGTCAATTAGCCCACCCCGGGCGGTATTTATGAACCTCACCGAGGGCTTGACCAGAGCCAACTCCTTGCCCCCGATGATTCCCTTTGTAGCATCGGTTAACGGGACATGAATTGTAATGAAGTCAGCCCGCTTCAGAAGTTCCTCGCGGGAGACAAGCTCCACCCCCAGTTGCTCAGCACGTTCCTTGGAAACGAATGGGTCATATGCGATGAGCCTCATCTCCAGGCCCTTGGCCATTCTTACCACCTCGGTCCCCACACGACCGAGCCCGACTATACCCAGCGTCTTATTGCGCAACTCAGTGCCAACGAACTTCTTTCGATTCCACTCGCCTGATTTCAGACTGGTGCACGCCTGGGGTATATGGCGACTCAGCGCCAGCAACAGACTCAGGGTATGTTCGGCAGTAGCTATGACGTTCCCCTCCGGGGCATTGACTACCACGATCCCCCGCCTGGTCGCGGCATCAAGGTTAATGTTGTCTACACCTATCCCGGCGCGACCGATAACCTGAAGCTTATGCCCCGCGTTGATTATCTCAGCGGAGATTTTGGTGTCACTACGAACCACGAGGGCATCATAATCTCCAATAACATCCACCAACTCCTCAGGCTTCAGCCCTGCTTTGACGTCCACCATGGCCCCGGAGCGTAGCGCCTCTATCCCCTCCTCGGCGATGGGATCTGCGACTAGGATTTTCCACTTCATATCAGAAACCTCAGGAGAGGAACTAGCCGGGCACCTTGAAGCCCAACTTGGGCAAAGCCAGGCGCAACTGCGTGATCACATCATCTATATCAGCCTCAGTTACAAAGCCGAGATGCCCGATGCGGAATATCTTGCCCGCTAGACTCGCCTGTCCCCCGGCAAGGACTATGCCATGCTCATCCCTTACAGTCGCCACCAACTTCTTGCCATCGACTCCTTCGGGGGATTTCACAGCGGTGATAGTATTGGATGCACAGCTTTCGTCGGCGAACAGCGACAATCCCAATGACTTGATCCCGTCCCTGGTCTGCTGCCCCAATCTAGCATGCCGGGCGAAGATATTTTGCAGTCCCTCTTTTTCCAGCGTCGCCAGTGCGACCCCAAGAGCGTAGAAAACCGAAACCGCCGGGGTCCAGGGAGTTTGATCTTTCTCCAAGTATTCCTTAGCCGCAGTGAAATCCCAGTAGAAGCGCGGCATCTTTGCTTCAGCATGCGCCTTCCAGGCACGCTCGTTAACGCTGACAAAGGCCAGGCCAGGAGGCACCATCCAGCCTTTCTGCGAGCCAGTGGCCACCACATCACATCCCCAGGCATCAACCTGCAAATCGATGCAGCCGAGACTGCTGATGGCGTCCACTATCAATAGCTTATCGAACTTTCTCACCACGGCTCCGATGGCCTCCAGGTCGCTGGTTACCCCCGTGGAGGTCTCGTTATGAGTAACCAGCACAGCCTTGATCTTGGGGTCGGCGTCGAGAGCCCTTTTCGCGGCGTCCGGGTCAACGGCCTGGCCCCACTCAAACTTTACCCGGGTCACATCTGCCCCAAAACGCTCGGCGATGGTTGCGAACCTGTCGCCGAAAGCGCCGTTGGACAGCGACAGCACCTTGTCCCCTGGAGACAGGCTATTGACAATGGAAGCCTCCATAGCCCCTGTGCCCGAGCAGGTAAGTATAAACACATCGCCATTCGTTTGAAATGCTCGTTTAAGCTTCGACGTCACTTGCCCGAGCAGCTCTGCAAATTCCTTACCACGATGGTTGATCATCTGTTTGCTCATCGCCTGAAGAACATCCTCTGGACATGGGGTGGGTCCTGGTATACGCAGGTTCACAGATCTCCTCCTCACAAAACTGTTTTAAATATAACCTAAGCGGTGAAATGGGTCAAGCTGGCAACGTTGCATAGGGCCATTCCTTCTGCTAGAATCTACGCCAAGTGGAGGCATAATGATCAACTCCCCGGTCCTTGTCCTCAACCAGAATTACGAGCCGCTCAATGTTTGCCGGGCACGGCGGGCGGTAGTCATGCTCTGGGGAGGCAAGGCCGAGGTTCTGGAGAACAACTCGGATGTTATTCACAGCCCTACCGTGGCGATACGTGTGCCCTCGGTAATCCGCCTTGCTAATTTCATCAAGCGCCCACGCATGCAGCGGAGATTGAGCCGACGAGAGATATTCATTCGAGACAATTACACCTGTCAGTACTGCGGCCACGAGACCAGGGAACTTACGATAGACCATGTTGTCCCGCGCTTCCTCGGAGGTGGACATGCCTGGGATAATCTGGTAAGCGCGTGTAAGTCTTGTAACCAGCGCAAGGCAGGGCGTCCGCCCGAAAAATCCGGGATGAAGCTCCGGTGCAAGCCGGTCGCACCACCCTCCGGCCCCCGCTACCTTATGTATCAATGCCATGAAGCCCACCCGGAATGGCAAAAATACATCGAAAACTGGTAGCTATTGTTAATTTCGGAACCTTTTGGAGCTTGACAACGCTACCCGGATTGGTATAATTACCGTGCCTATCGACCCTTCGGGGCGGTAAGGGGTACTTGTTCTTTCAAAAACCAGTCGCTTGGATCGGGCACGACCGAGACGGCAAAACATCGAGTTCTGAATTCGTTGCTGCTAAAGCCTTCTTGGGTATGCCCGGGAAGGTTTTTTTAGTTGAGAGAAATAAGTAACGCGAACACCAACGGCTCAAAGGCAAAGGTCGGCTTCATCGGAGCAGGGATAGTGGGCACTTCTCTTGCAGTGAGGCTGAGCCGTAGGGGCTATCCAGTGATAGCAGTTGCCAGCCGCAGCAAGTCATCGGCCGACAGGCTGGCAGAAAACGTGCCCGGCTGCACTTCATACGATACAAAACAGGCGGTCGCCGATGTCGCCGAGCTCATCTTCATCACCACCCCCGATGATGCCATCGCCCAGGTAGCCGCCGAGCTCAAGTGGCATTCGGGACAAAGCGTGGTCCATTGTAGCGGCGCCGATTCCCTGGATTCCCTGGAACCGGCAAGGATGGCCAGTGCACAGGTTGGCGGCTTTCACCCCTTGCAGACCTTCGCCAGCGTCGCCCACGCCATAGAGAATCTCCCCGGTTCCACATTCGCCCTGGAGACAGACGGCGAACTGCTGGAAACACTGAAGCAGCTGGCTTCAGCCCTGGAAGGAAACTGGGTAAGGCTGAGGGCAGAAGACAAGGTGCTCTACCACACCGCAGCGGTTCTGGCCTGCAACTATCTGGTGACGTTGACAAAGATGGCTGCTGATCTCTGGAAGGTCTTCGACGTGTCTACCCCCGAGGCCACCCGTGCCCTGATGCCGCTGCTCCGCGGCACCCTGAACAACATCGAAAACGTCGGGCTGCCCAACTGCCTCACCGGACCCATTGCCCGGGGGGACCTGGGAACCATAAGGAAGCACCTCGCAGCCCTGGAGAAATCAGCCCCCGCCCTGCTATCCACCTACCGTGAGCTAGGACTGCAATCCATCCCCATAGCCTTAGATAAGGGCAAAATCGATGTCGACAGAGCCGGGGAATTAAAAAAACTACTGAGCAGGACAGATGGGATGAGGGAGAAACGCATCAAGCCGGAAATCCATGCACCCCTCAGAATCCAGGTTTGCCCTGTTTGCGAGACCCGAATATAGTCTGATACAAGAGAGCTGCATCAGGTTATAAAGCGTGTAAAGGGTAAGCTATGAGAACGATTCTCAAAAGCAATATACACCGCGCTACTGTAACCGAGGCCAACATCCAGTACGAAGGAAGCATCACCCTCGACAAGGACCTCATGGAGGCAGCAGACATCCTGCCCTTCGAGCAGGTTCACGTGCTGGATATTGACAACGGTTCTCGCCTCGAAACCTATGTCATAGAAGGGGAACGCGGCTCCGGTGTGATCTGCATTAATGGTGCCGCCGCCAGGCTGGTCTCAGCGGGGGACAAGGTCATCATCATCTCCTACCAGACTATTTCCGAAGCCGACGCACTAAACCTCGTCCCCAAGTTAGTCTACGTTAACTCACAGAATGCCATCGTACATAAACAGAGGGAATCCTGTTCAGTGTAGCGTCCCGATTCCTATCGGGGCAGAGAATTCGTTGCCACTCATGTGGCAACGCTGCTTGATTTTATCAAACGTCCGGGGAGGAAGACGATGAGGGTTAGCATTACTCAAATAAAAGAGATGAAGCAAAAGGGTGAGAAAATCGCCATGCTCACCGCCTACGACTATTCCACAGCCAAGCTCATCGACGAGGCGGGAATACCCCTGATACTGGTTGGCGACAGCCTGGGGATGGTAATTCTGGGCTACGAATCGACCATTCCCGTGACCATGGATGAGATGATTCATCACACCAAAGCTGTGGTAAGAGGGGCCACACAGGCTCTGGTAGTTGGTGATATGCCGTTCATGACCTATCAGGTTTCCTTTGAGGATGCCTTACGCAACGCCGCCAGATTCATTCAAGAAGGAGGAGCCCAGGCAATCAAGCTCGAAGGCGGCGAGAGTATGGCGGAGACAGCAAAACGAATTGTCTCCTGCGGCATCCCGGTGATGGGGCATATCGGCCTCACTCCCCAGTCAATAAACCAGCTCGGCGGATTCAAGGTGATGGGCAAAACTCCGGAAGCTGCGATCCGCCTGATCAACGACGCCAAAGCCCTCGATGATGCTGGCGTCTTCGCCATTGTACTTGAGTGCGTGCCCGAGCCGTTGTCTAAACTCATTACCGAGAAGGTCAACACGCCCACTATCGGCATTGGTGCCGGCAAGTATTGCGACGGCCAGGTACAGGTAATCAGCGACCTGTTGGGTCTCTATACCGATTTCGTTCCCAAACATGCCAAGCAATACGTGAGACTATCCGACAGCATCAAGCAGGCTACTGCCGACTACATATCCGAGGTGCAGACAGGCACCTTCCCCACCGAAAAGCAGAGCTATGCTATGGACAAGAGCGTCCTGGCCAAGCTTGAGAAGTCCACGTAGGAGCACCCGACTAGCCGATGAAGGTTCTTTACGAAATTGCGGAAATGAGAAAATGGCGGCGCAAGGCCAGCGGCTCCGTTGGCTTCGTGCCTACCATGGGATACCTGCACGAGGGACATATTGAACTGGTTCGTCGAGCGCGGGCCAAGAACAAGCATGTCGCAGTCAGTATCTTCATCAACCCCACCCAGTTCGGCCCCGAGGAGGATTACGCCGCATACCCCCGCGACCCCGAGCGAGACCAATTTCTGCTTAAAGAAGAGAAGGTGGACGCAGTCTTCCTGCCTGACGCCGATGAGATCTATCCCCCCCAGTGCAGCACATGGGTGGACGTGGAAAACATCACCGAGCAGCTGGAGGG
>DAOUTY010000227.1 GCA_030668425.1 Chloroflexota bacterium | reverse complement strand
GGGGAAGTAGCAGTGAAAAGAGGGGTAGGGCTAAGCGCCCATGCCCCCTATTACATAAACCTCAATGCCCGGGAGCCCGAAAAAATGGCCGCCAGCCGGGAGCGCATACTCCAGACTGCCCGCATCACCTCCATCCTCGGTGGGATTAGCATCGTCTTCCACGCCGCTTTCTATCTAAAGGATACGCCTTCCAAAGTATATGGCACAGTGAAAAGCAATCTGGAGCAGATAGTGGCAGAGCTCAGGGCAGAAGACAACCGCGTATGGATCAGACCGGAGACCATGGGCAAAGAGAGTCAGTTCGGCACCATAGAGGAGATTCTGGGGCTTAGTGCCGATGTAGAGGGAATAGCCCCGGCCGTCGATTTCGCCCACCTGCACGCGCGGACGGGAGAGATCAATTCCTACAACGAGTTTGCATCCATTCTAAAGCAGATCGAGGATAAGCTGGGGAGAAACGCCCTGGACAATATGCATATTCACGTCTCCGGTATAAAATATGGACCAAAAGGGGAGAATAAGCACCTCATACTCTCCGAGTCAGATTTCCAGTATGTCGAGTTGCTCAGGGCATTGAAGGATTATAAGGTGGGTGGCCTCTTGATCTGTGAAAGCCCCAACCTTGAAGAGGATGCCCTACTGCTACAACAAACTTACAGGGCGCTATGACATCACCTGATCTCTCCATTCAACTGGCACCCCAGAACAGACGGGGGCTGCTTCTGGCAAACCCGGTTATTACCGCCTCGGGCACCTTTGGCTATGGCACCGAGTACGCCGAAATCATCGACATCCAGAGACTGGGGGCCATTATATGCAAGGGGACGACCCTGGAGCCCCGCCCCGGCAATCCCCAGCCCCGCCTGGCGGAAACAGCGGGAGGAGTGCTCAACTCCATCGGGATGGAGAATATCGGAATCGACGCCCTGATCCAGGAAAAAGCGCCCATCTGGGCTGGATGGAGCGTGCCGGTAATCGTTAATATTCTCGGTGAAAGTTTGGAGGAGTATGCTCATCTGGCTATTTTACTTGACAAGGTGCCGGGCGTCAGCGGCATCGAGGTAAACATCAGTTGCCCCAACGTATCCGCAGGGGGGATGGAGTTTGGAGCAAGCCCGGAGGCCGCGGCAGCAGCCACCGCTGCGGTAAGAGCGAATACCTCATTGCCAGTCATCGTCAAATTATCGCCCAACGTCACCGACATCACCGAGATCGCCTGCGCCGTCGTCGAAGCCGGAGCTGACGCGCTGTCACTTATCAATACACTGAGGGGCATGGCGATTGACCTTGCAAGCCGCCGGCCCGTCCTGGACAATAAGAGCGGGGGCTTATCCGGGCCTGCGATCAAGCCCGTAGCCCTGCACATGGTTTATCAGGTGGCCCAAGCAGTCGAGGTGCCTGTCATTGGCTGCGGTGGCATTGCTACTGCCAATGACGCCCTTGAGTTCATCTTCGCCGGCGCCAGCGCTGTCCAAGTGGGCACAGCGACATTTACTGACCCGCGTGCTTCTCTGGATATCCTGGAGGGGATCGAGGAGTTCATGCGTAAGGAGGGAGTTAAACAGATCTCCGAGATAATCGGAGCAGCGATTTGAACCCTTCTATCTCACTGCATCAGATCAAGGCGTCATTCCTCGACCTCCTGTTTCCCCTGCAATGCCTTGGCTGTGGAACAGAAGGTAGCCTGCTCTGCCCTTCCTGCTGCCTGTCGCTCCCCAGGATAAAGCAACCGCTTTGCCAGCGCTGCGGAACCCCCCTTAATGAGGGGAACCTGTGCCCCGCGTGCATCAGTCACCCGCTCACTATAGATGGCATCCGTTCGCTGTTCTTATTCGGGGGAACTGTTCGCCACGCTATTCACCAGCTCAAGTACAGGCACCTCAAGGCTATGGCCGATCCTCTGGGGCAGCTACTGGCTGAGTTCTTGCATTCCTATCCATTGCCAAGCGAGGTCCTGATCCCAGTGCCTCTACACCCCAAGCGGCTGCGAGAGCGCGGTTACAACCAAGCAACCCTGCTGGCAAGAGAAGTCAGCAAACTCAATGGTTTGCCCGTAGACGAGAGGTTGCTGCTCCGGCAGCGAGACACTATCACTCAGGCTAGGACTGCAAGCTCCATGGAGCGCCGCAGCAATGTGCGTGACGCCTTCATCTGCCGACAGGGGCTACACGGTGAGAGAATATTGCTCATCGATGATGTCTGCACCACCGGCGCCACTCTGGATGCCTGTGCTGCAGCTCTCAAGGCGGCGGGCGCGGGCTCCGTGTGGGGGCTAACAGCAGCCAGCGAGAAGTTCCCCTGGCCCTCCAGCGCGAATATTGAAAATCAGGTGGCCGATGGCGTAAAATAGACTATCTTGGGATAGCCGGATATTGTATCAAATCCAGCTTGCCATAGTTACGTATTACGCGGGGGGATAGATAAGATGGAACTCGTTATCAAGGGAAAAAACATGGAGGTTGAGGAGGCAGCCCAAGATTATATTCGGGACAAGCTCGCCAAGCTGGAACGCCACCTTCCCGATCTCGGCGAGGTTAAAGTCGAACTAACCTACGAGATGACGAAGGCTGCTGAGAAACGCTATGTGGCGCAGGTAACCATAAATACCCACGGTGCCCTGCTGCGGGGAGAGGAGAGGGCGTCTAATATCACTGCCGCTATAGATAATGTCGTTGACGTGCTGAACCGCCAGATTGAGCGATTTAAGGGCAGGCTCTATCGCAGCAAGAGAAGGACACCCTCCACGAAACAGCTCGCTGCCGAGTTGACAGAGCCCGAAGAGGAAGCAGCGGAGGAGGAGGAGCGAGGAATAGTAAAGGTCAAACGCTTCCCCGTCAAGCCGATGTCACCGGAGGAAGCGGTGGAGCAGATGGAGCTTCTGTCGCACGACTTTTTCATCTTTTTCAACGCCGATAACGATCATTTCAGCGTCCTGTACCGGCGAGGCGACGGGGACTATGGCCTGATCGAACCCGAACTCGCGTGATTCGATGCCGTCATTCGTGACG
>DAOUTY010000130.1 GCA_030668425.1 Chloroflexota bacterium | reverse complement strand
CCAAGTGCTCGCGTTACCGCTTGCTCCAGGTTCCCCTGATAGTATTTCTCGATCAGGTGAGGTATGACCTCGGTGTCCGTCTCCGAGCGAAAGGTATGGCCTTCGTTGGTTAGTTGTTCTTTGAGGTGGAGGAAGTTTTCGATCACCCCATTGTGGACGACTGCGATTTTGCCACTGCAGTCTACATGGGGGTGGGCATTAACTTCCGATGGCTTGCCGTGGGTGGCCCATCTGGTATGTCCAATGCCCGTCCGGCTCTCGTTTGACTGCAGGACTTTTTCCAGTTCTTCGATTCTCCCCGCATCTTTGTAGACCTCGGTGTGGCCGCCAAGCAATGCGATCCCGCAGGAGTCATACCCGCGATACTCCAGCCTTTTAAGGCAATTAATCAGGACAGGCTGGGCTTCCCTCTCTCCCACGTAGCCAACGATGCCGCACATTTCTATACCACCAAGCCCTCGTCAGGGATACTTTTCTCGAGCGACTTTAACGCCTTCACCCGGCAATGATTGCCTATGATGATACCGGGGGCGGTTACTACGCTATCACCGATACTGCAGTGTTCTCCCAGCATTGCTCCGATATGCACCAGATTATGCTCGTCATCAACTTTAATCTCCGTTTCACCGCTCTGAGTGACAAAGTGCCCTGTTATCTGACAACCTCTATCGATGATCGAGTCCAGGACGTGGGAGCTAGGCCCGATTTCCACCCCATCCGCTATTATGCTGTTCTCGATTATGGTGAAGGGTGAGATGCAGACGTTGTCCCCTATGCTCGTGGATGGCAGAATACACACGCTGGGGCCTATTTCGCAGTTCTCTCCGATAATTGCTGGGCCGACTATGTAGGAGTTTGACCTTATCGTAGTGCCCTTACCTACCGAAACGAGCCCCTTAATAGAGACCCCACTTTCAATAGTACCTCCAGTTACAGGCGATATCTTGGCCAAGGCCGAATCGTTTAGCTGCAACATATCCCACGGGTAGACCACATCAAGCCAGGTCCCAGTTACCTGGCAGGTCTTTACTTCGTGGCCCTGGGTAATCATGTTGAGGATGACAGAGGTCAGGTCCGTCTCTTGCTCGATTAAATCAAAGATATCATCGCTAAAGGCGTAAATACCGGTGTTGACTAAGTGACTGAGGGTCTCCTTCGGCTTTTCCACAATACTGGTCACTACTCCGTTCTCTGCCTCTATCACACCGTACTTAGAGATGTTCTCCTGTTCTCTTACCAGGATGGTAGTAGTCTCCGCCTGTATTAGTTCGGATATGGTGTCGGGCTCGATGATGTTATCCCCGGACAGCGTCAGAAACCTGCCACTCAGTCTGCCTCTGGCCTGTTTCAGGGCGTGGGCAGTGCCAAGCTGCTGCTTTTGCTCGACATAGTCGATCTCCACATCGAAGCTCTCCCCGGCGCCGAAGTAATCTATCACCTGATCTTTGCGATAGCCGACTACAATCACAATCCTCCGGATTCCGTTTCTTGCCCCGGCCTCGATTACGTAGCGCAATATGGGCTTGTTGGCAATCGGTATCATGACCTTGGGCTTTGAGGCCGTAAACGGCCGTAGCCTTTGTCCCTCTCCGGCAGCGAGAATAACAGCCTGTTCTATTCTTTCCACTTTTCCTCTCCCTCCGTTACTGGGGACAGCCCTAGCCCCCGTCAGAGTACGATAGAATTGGGCAACAACACGCCTTTTGCAATAGCTCCAGGGCCTATGAAGGTGTGGTCGCCTATCAAGCTGCCTACGTTGATACTGGCATTGATCCCTGTTTGAACCCCATCACCTACTATGGCGCCCAGCTTGCGCCTTTTGGTATCGATATCGCCAGCGGTGATATCCATCTTATCTAACCTGAGGTTTGCGATTTTGGTACCGGCCCCGAAGTTACATCCTTCTCCTATAATACTGTCTCCAATATAGTTGTGATGAGGTATTTTACTATTCCGCATAATGATCGAGTTCTTAATCTCTACCGCGCTGCCGATGTGGCAGTTATCACCGATCGCGGTGCTGGGGCGAATATAACAACTAGGCCCTATCTCGCAGTTCTCACCGATTACCACTGGTCCTATGATATAGGAATTTGACCGCACCACAGTTCCTTTTCCTATGGACACCTGTCCTTTGATTACTACGTTATCTTCGATGATCCCCAGGTTTTCCAGATTTGTACTCTTCATTAGAGATTCATTCGCTGTAAGCAAATCCCAAGGATAGCTCACGTCGAGCCAATGGTCAATTATCACCCATGAGAGGTCTTGGCCTTCGCTCAGCAACATTTGCAGAGAGTCGGTCAGCTCATATTCTCCTCTCGGGGACTCTCTGGTCTTATCTATCGCTGGGAATATCTCCTCTGTCAACAGGTATATGCCGGTATTCACCAGATTTGAAGGCGGGTCTGCAGTTTTTTCGTAAATTCCTTTTATTCTATCACCGGCTGTCTCCACCACTCCCAAGTCTCTGGTGTCCTGCGCCTCTATAAGACTCAGAGTAATGGTGTCTTTTGTCAGCACCTTCCCGATATCCTGTGCCCCAACCAAGACGTCGCCGTTTGCAAGGATGAACTTATCGTCCATGAACTTCTCCACGAGCTTCAGGGCGTGGGCGGTGCCGAGTTGTTTCCTCTGGGATACGTATTCGATTTTTATGCCCCACCTGTCACCGTCGCCGAAGTGCTCCCTGATGGTTTCGCCGTGGTAGCCAACGATGAAAGTGAAGTCTTTGATCCCCGCCTCTTTCATCTCGATTAGAAGGTGCTCCACAATAGGTTTGTTAGCTATGGGCAGCATTACCTTGGGCCTGGTATAGGTCAGGGGGTGCATCCTTTTGCCCTCCCCTGCTGCCAGTATGACTGCCTTCATGTCGTTGCCCTCTCTTCCCTGGCGAGGCACTCTTCGATAGTCTTAAGGCCGAGGTTGTATAGTTGTTCGGCTCTTTTTTCGCTCGTTGCTTCAGCGGTTATCCTGATCTTAGGCTCGGTGCCCGATGGTCTGATCAGAAGCCAGCCGTCGCCGAAAGCGAGCCTGAGTCCATCGGTTGTTTCCAGTCTCCCTCCCGACTCCACCTGCCTTTTAAGACTGTTCTCCACCTCATCCATTGTCGCTTTGTCTCCGGGGACAGCACCTCGCAGGATGGGGTACGATGGTATTTGGTCGACCAGGGCTGATATTCGATGTTCACTGGCGATTTGAACGATTTTGGCAGCCGCGTATATAGCATCGGGACAGAGGGAGACTCGTGGAAATATGAAGCATCCTGATGACTCTCCCCCGAACTCACCTTCAATATCCCGTGCGGCCCTGCGCCGGAGTTCATCGGAGACAAAGGCATCCCCTACCCTTGTCCTGATAACCTCAAAGCCGAGCTCGTCGATCAACATAGAGGCATCTACTGTTGTCACAACTACCCTGGCTCCTAGTTGGCGGGCGAAAAGGGCCAGCAGCTTGTCTGCGGCGACGAATCTCCCTTTCTCGTCTACAACTGCTATCCTATCCCCGTCTCCGTCATGGGCTACTCCGAGATCAGCCCCTTCAGACTTCACAGTCGATACCAGTTCCCCCAGGTTTTCTGGGACAGGCTCGATCTCTCGGGGGAAATAGCCACTGGGCTGGCAGTTCAAGGGTATCATATCGCAGCCAAGCCTGGTCAGCAAGTAGGGAGTGACTGCGGACGCGGCCCCGCAGCCGCAATCCACCACCACCTTAAGCTTCAGCTTGGTGGGGAAGTCTGCCAGAATGCGCTCGACATGTTGCGCGACGGCTTCGGGATAATCCGTGCAATTCTTGATTTCCTCCCAGCGTGCTGTTTTCGAGGATTTGGTAGATACCATTTGCTCTACTTGCTCCCTTTGGGTGGAATCGAAGGCAGAGCCGTCGGGATTAATCAGCTTGATGCCGTTGTATTGTGGTGGGTTGTGGGAGGCGGTGATCATCGCACCTGCTTCGAAATGCCTGGTGGCGTAGGCGAGAGTTGGGGTGGGAATCACACCTGCGTGGGCGGCAGCGGCACCGGTGGATAGCAGACCGGAGAGGAAGGCGTATCGCATGGCATCACTCGATGTCCGGGTATCACAGCCCAAAACCACTGAGTGATATGAGTTGCCTACAGCCAGCCCGATATCGAACGTTAGCTGGAGGAACTCCCTGTCAACTACTCTCCTTATTCCTGATGAACCAAAGAGCTTCATACTTTAAACCCTATCACCCTCCCTCTAACTTCCTCACACCAAGCTTTGTCCTGAGGCTCAGCCCGAAGGGGGAGGGAGGACTGTGAATCCCTCTCCCTTGACGGGAGAGGCTGGGTGAGGGTGGCTCTGCCTTATCCTTATTTCGTCCTCTCCCACCAGCCCTGAAAAGGCTTGTTTCTGGCAGGCAACTGGCAGGATGTTTTTTAGGCCGTTCTTAAGCGGAGGGGGTGGGATTCGAACCCACGGTCCCGGTGAACCGGGACAGCGGTTTTCAAGACCGCCACCTTAAGCCGCTCGGACACCCCTCCCGAGTTGCGATTCTATCATGATTTCATACGAAAGTTCAAGACGGTCACCATTTGGACCCGGCAGGGAATGATATGGCATAGTCCCAGATCATCGCGCAATGGGATTTCCGGTGTCTCGATGGAAGATGTGGGGGGGAGCAGGCGCTTCTTGTCCACAGTTGTGCAGGGTTGATCTGAAGCGGTTAGGTCGCCACTCTTTGGCTAGATCTCAGAGGGGAATAGCGGGCTGGGGTTAGCGCCTTACTAGTTGGGCTGGGGAGACCCCTTCCCCGCGTCGGTTTCCACTCTGGTCGAGTTGGATGCTGATCAAGCCATTGCGTATCGCAATGAAAACTGCGTGGGCTCTATCGTTGGCGTTGAGCTTGCGCAGTATGGCGCTGACGTGATTCTTAATCGTCTGCTCGCTGATACCCAGGATATTGGCGATGCGCTTGTTTGAATTGCCCTCGGCGATATGGGTCAGGATCTGCACCTCCTTGGGGGTGAGGGGGGTGGTTATGTCCTCAAGGGTCCTGCCCATGGACGCCATGTCCTGGAACTGCCGCAGTACCCGCCAGGCAACCTTGGGTTTGCTGCTCACGCACTCATTTATCGGGTATTCGCCATTGGATGCCCGCTTTATCGTCTCAATGAGTTCTGTGGGAGAACAGTGTTTGCTTCTCAGGTAGGCCACCGCCCCGATTTTAATGACCTCGAATAGCTCATCGTAGTCTTCGTCGGGGTTAGTGCTTAGTATGACCACACCGGTTCCAGGGAAGCTCCGGGCGATCTTCTTGCCCATCTCGAGTCCATTGAGGAAGGGGTAACCGATGTCAAGCAGTACGATTTCGGGTGAATTAGCTGTGATCTGTGTTATTGCTTCGTTGCCGTCCTCGCCCGGGTCACATTCGAGGATATCCATT
>DAOUTY010000139.1 GCA_030668425.1 Chloroflexota bacterium | reverse complement strand
GGTTTGCCACGGCCACCAGGTGCCCCATAATGGATGCCTCATCCTCGCTTAGCTCAGCTAGCGACTCGATGTGTTTCCGGGGCACCAGAAGCAGGTGTACCGGGGCCTTGGGGTTGATGTCGCGAAAGGCGACTACCTGCTCGTCCTGGTAGAGGATGTCGCTTGGAATTTCACCGCTTATTATGCGGCAGAAGATGCAGTCCATTATCTTTTCCTGCGTGTGTCGTCGCACGTAGGGGCGACCCAACGTGGTCGCCCTCTCCCTTCGACATGCTCAGGGCGAACGGTTTATATCCTGTAGGGGCGACCCAACGTGGTCGCCCTCGCTAAAATCAAAGACCTATTTGCTCTGCTACCAGCTCGCGGTGATAGTCGGCATCTCCGAACATGAGCTCCGATGCCTTGGCGCGGCGGTAGTAAAGCTGCATGTCGTGATCCTTGATAAAACCGATGCCGCCGTGAATCTGGTGACCTTCCACGCAGGTCCGTCGGTAGGCCTCGCTCACCCAAGCCTTGGTCATAGAGACATCCAAAGCACTGGGCAGCCCCTCGCTCAGCTTCCATGCCGCCTGATAGGTGATGAAGCGGCATCCGTCTACATCGGTTGCCATATCGGCGCACTTGTGCTGAATCGCCTGGAAGCTTCCGATGGGCTTGCCGAACTGCACCCTTTCCTTGGCGTAGTTGACGGTCATCTCCAGGACTTGCTGGGCGCCGCCCACCATGAGGGCGCACTGGGCGAGGATGGCTTTGGGCAACATCTCCTGAATTACCGCCCAGCCACGGTCAAGCTCACCCAGCATGTTCTTCTTGGGGACACGCACTTTATCGAAAACGACCTCGAACTGCCTGTCGGACGCGATTGTTTGCAACGGGGTGCAGCTAATCCCGGGGCTCTTGGCGTCTACCAGCAAGAGCGTGATTCCGTCTCCCTTGTCCGCGCTCTCCCTGGTTCTGGTGACACATAGCAGGTAATCGGCGATATGGGCATCGGAGATAAAGAGCTTGGTGCCGCTGATGACGAAATCATCGCCGTCGGCGACCGCCTTGGTTTCAACGCCGTTGGGGTCCCATGAAGCGCTGGGCTCTGTCCAGGCCAGGGTGAGCGTCAGATCGCCCTTGGCTATCTTGGGCAGGATATCGCGTTTCTGCTCGTCGGTGCCTGCTGCCTGGATGGCCAATCCGCAGTATACAACGGTGGATAGATATGGCCCCGGTACGAGCGCTCGCCCTAGCTCCTCTATGAGAACCGCCAGATCGAGGAAAGCCATCCCTTCCCCGCCATATTCGGTGGGGAAGCCCAGCCCCATCCATCCCAGTTCCGCCATTTTTTTCCACAGCTCAGGTGAGTAGCCCTTCTCGTCCTCCTCCATCTCCCTCACCAGAGACTTGGGGCACTCATTCTCGAGAAAATCGCGGGCCATCTTCCTCAGCATTTCCTGCTCTTCATTTAGCGCAAAATCCATGGTTCTTAACCCCCTAATTTGCTAACAGACTACTGAAATACTTTTAATCGACCTGCTTTGAACTCTATGCGAAATCCACCGCCATGCAGGTTATAGTCTTCTCTATGCCGCCCACGGTGGGGATTTTGCTGGTGACAAGGTTGCTGATTGCGGTCAGGTCTGTTCCCTCAACCACGGCGATCACGTCATAAGGGCCGGTAACGACATTCACTTCCGTGACCCCTGCTAAGTTCAGCTTGCGTATACCGAGGACCACGTCCTTCGTTTTGCCCACCGAGGTCTCGATCAATACGTACGCTCGCGCACTCACGAGGCTCACCTCCTTTTCATCCTCAGATATCCGACGTTTAAGTGAACTTCAAGGGATATGATTATCGTTTTCTTCCTGCGGTTTCACTTTAAGGACAAGCCATTACCCATTATACCCCGACACAGCACCGTTGCAAAGTGCTTATTGGAAGAGCTCATATTATGCGTTTAAGCCTGGGATTGGGGGTAATACCGGGGATCCTGCCCCTCTTGGCTACAGGTTTACCCTCCACCTCGTGGAGATCGGCGGTGAAATCGATCGGCCTGGCCCCGCTGATATAGCTCCCCACCCCGAAGCCGTCAACGGGTGCTCCATTCTCTATGAAGTACCTGATGCGCTCCGGGTCAAGCCCGCCGCTGACGAAGATTTTCACCTCTTTGAACCCTGCCAGGTCCAGCCTTGCTCTTACCTCTTTGGGCAGGTCGGACGTAACCCGGCCGCGCTCCGAGGGGGTGTCCAGCCTCACCCCGGATAACCTGCCCTCCATCGCCTGTGCCACGAGCAAGCTTTCCTCAGCCTCATCCTTGAAGGTGTCAACCAGGGAGATGCGGGGCACATCCGGGGGCATGTGCCTGTCGAAGGCTAAAGTGGCCCTGGCGGTGTCGCCCATGATCAGGATCAGGGCATGGGGCATGGTGCCCGCGGGGGTGGTTCCTGTCAGCCTGGCACCGTCTACTGAGGAACAGGACTGGCAGCCACCCACGATTGCTGCATAATCCATGATGCCGGATATCAACGGATGAACATGGCGAGCCCCGAAGCTCATAATGGGGATACCCCGGGCTGCCTCAACGCATTCTCCGGCGGCCGTCGCCCAGCCGCTGCCATGAGCCAGTAGTCCTACGATGGCGGTCTCGTAGATTCCAAAGGACTGGTACGGGGCAGTTATCCTCAGGGCAACCTCTTTCCTCTGCATATCATCCCCCTCAGATAATGCCCATACCTCGCTGCCTTCAGGCAGGGCTTTATCGAGCAGGGCCTTGACTTCTCTCATGCCGCAGAGTAACCCGGCACGGCTGGGGAAAACCTCCATCGTTACCACCGGGTTGAGGCCTTCCTCTTGCAGAATGTCTCTTGTACGCAGGAAGTAGATATCGGCTGTCTCACCGGATAGGATAGAGGGATGGCCTTCGAATTCTGGCTGATGCATGTTCACTCCACAGTTACCAGCTTGGCCCCCAGTACCTTATCCATATGCTCAAGTGTGAACCGGTGTCCCTCTGCGTTGAAGCTGGTCACACAGTCGGTAGGCACTTCTACCTCGTAGTCGCGGTCCCTTGCGTCGGCAACGGTGTGCATAACGCATATATCGGTGCAGACGCCGCAGACGATAAGCTTCTCGGGCCCGAACTCCTTCAGTCTCTCAGCAAGCGTGGTATTGTAGAAGCAGCTAAAGCGGTTTTTCGGTATTACGTCGGCAGGATAGCTGCTGAGTTCAGGAATGATCTCGGCCTCCTCGGTTCCGGTGATGCAGTGAGGAGGGAACATCTTGAATTCGAGGTCGTCGGGGTCGTGGCTGTCGCAGAGGAAGAAGACCCGTGAACCTTTCTCCAGTTCGCGCTCCAACAGTTTGCTGATTCTGGGGATAATAAGGCGCGCTTGTTTCCCGCAGTAGAGGGGATAACCCTCTTCCATGAAGCCTTTGATCAGGTCGATGACGATAACCGCATTGGCCATAGGCTCATCTCTGCTCTGAGAGCGGTGGTATTATAACATCCTGGTCGGTGGCGGGCAACACAATCTTTTGCGACAGACCACACGTGCGAGACTCAGCAGGGTGGTGGGTTTCGCTGCGCTGCACCCACCCTACGCTGCTCCCTTCGACTGGCCTGTCCTGAGTTTATCGAAGGGCTCAGGGCGAACGGAAATGTCATTGCGAGCGCAGCGAAGCAATCTCATCGTTATCGTTTGAGAAAAGCAGCCACATCCTATATAATTGAGAGCGACTTTTGGCTGGGAGTGTGATCTTGGGCACACTGGGGAAGCACTACCTTCTGGATTTGAAGGATTGTAGCAGTAATCGCCTCGATGATATGGACTTCATCAAGGAAGTCCTCTTTGAAGTGGCCAAGGAAGCAGGCACTGCTGTGATCGGGAGTTCCTTTCACGGGTTTTTGCCCCAGGGGCTGAGCGGTGTGGTGCTGATCACCGGGGCTCATCTCTGCATCCATACCTGGCCGGAATATGGGTATGCGGCGGTTGACATATTCACCCATGGGGACTCGTTCAATGCTGAAGACGTGGCCAGAACGATTGTGGAGAAGCTGGAGAGCAAGAATCCTGCTATCGTGGAGCTGAAAAGGGGGTTCTAGCCTATGAAAGAAATGTCGGCAAACTGGTTTTGGGAGTTCGTTACCCCCCACCTGATCCAGCAGTTCAGCATCAGCGACATACTTTACAACGGTAAAACAGAGTTCCAGTCTGTCCAGGTCATCGACACCCCCGGCTTCGGCAAATGCTTGATTCTGGACGGCAAAATCCAGTGCAGCGAAGTTGACGAATTCATCTACCACGAGTCCCTGGTTCATCCCCCGATGATCACTCATCCTAAACCGGAGACAGTTTTCATCGTTGGTGGAGGCGAGGGTGCCACGTTGAGGGAGGTGTTGGCGCACGGCACGGTGAAGCGGGTGGTGATGGTCGATATCGATAAACAGGTAGTGGACATCAGCAAGGAATTCCTCCCTTCTCTTAGTCAGGGCTCTTTCGAAGACAGCCGGCTTGAGCTTCTTCATGTGGACGCTCTGAAATACCTCGATGAGACGCAGGAGAAATTCGACGTGGTCATCATTGATCTAACCGAGCCGCTTGAGGAGGGGCCGGCCTACCTGCTGTACACCCGGGAGTTCTATCAGGGACTCAAAGATAAGCTGACACAGGATGGGGTGGTCGCCCTTCAATCCGGCTCGACAAGCATGATTATCTCGCTTGGCTTTATCGCGGTGGCTAACACTCTGCGCACGGCGTTTTCTGTGGTCGCCCCCTACCAGTCAGAGATACCTTCCTTCGGTGGCACGTGGGGTTTCACCGTGGCCTCGCAGAATCTAGACCCTCTCGAGCTTTCCCCGGAGGAGGTTGATCGCAGGATTTCGAGCAGGATCAACAAAACCCTCCGCTTCTACGATGGGCTTACCCACCGGGGAATGTTCTCCATCCCCAAGTACCTAAGGGAGGGAATGGCCAGGGAGAAGCGGATCATCACCAGAGACAAGCCCCTGTTCACCTATTAGTTGGGCCCCTCTCGGAGGGCTTGCCATGACCTATAAATATAATCCCCCCTACCCCCTTTACAAAGGGGGGAATAGAAGTCCCCCTTTCCTAAAGGGGGACTTAGGGGGATTTCTGAGGTGTCATACTCAAATGGAAGCCGTGGGTGCGGTCAATATACCAGACCTCTTTTCTAAGGGCACT
>DAOUTY010000117.1 GCA_030668425.1 Chloroflexota bacterium | reverse complement strand
TTTTCAACGAAGAGCTTGGTGCCGCTGATAACGAAGTCATCTCCGTCGGGGACCGCTTGAACAGTGATATCCGCCGCATCGTAGCTGGCGCTGGGTTCGGTGAGTGCCAGGGCTAGTATCAGTTCACCTTTGGCTATCTTGGGCAGTATTTCCTTTTTCTGCTCTTCGCTTCCCCATTTCAAGATAGTCAACCCACCACAGACGACCGTTGAAAGGAACGGACCGGGAACAATCGCCCTGCCCATTTCCTGGAGGAGGATGGTTAAATCGAGGATGCTCAGCCCGTTGCCGCCATATTCCTCGGGGAATACCAGGCCCATCCAGCCCAGATCCGCCATTTTCTTCCACAGTCCCGGCGAATAGCCTTTCTCGTCTTTCTCCATTTCGCGTACCAGGGTCTTGGGGCATTCCTTCGCCAGGAAATCGCGGGCCGTATTCCTCAGCATTTCCTGTTGTTCGTTAAGGGCGTAATCCATACTCTCCTCCTTGAACTACGAAAACGGACTAAATAGTTATGTATGAACTGTAGCTTATCACCAAATCCGAAATGCTAAACTTGAAATCATAAACCCCCGGCCTGAGCTCGGGTCGCAGGCAAATTCAAAATCCAAATATATTTAGCCTACTCCGACTTCCAGCCCATAAGACTCAAGAACTGTCTTGATAGCTGCCACCTGTTCACTCTCATATGATTCGAGATCACCCAGCTTGTATTCCATACCCAATCTTTCGTATTTCTGCTTGCCCAGCGCGTGATAGGGCAGAAGATCGATTCTCTTGAGCCCCAGCTCAGCCATGAACTTGCTCAGGGCATTGAGGTTCTCTTCCGAATCGTTGTACCCTGGAATGAGAGGCACTCTTATTGTCATTGGCCTGCTGGCAGCAACCACTCTTGCGTTTTCCAGGATTAGACTGTTATCGACGCCGGTAAGCTCCTTGTGTCTGGCTGGATCCATATGCTTGATGTCGTAAAGGACCAAATCGGTATGCTCCAGAATCCCTTGCAGGGTCTCGGTCTTCACGTATCCGCAGGTGTCCAGGCACGTGTGGATAGCTGACTCGTGGCTCTTTGCGAAAAGGTGCCAGAGGAATTCCGGCTGATGCGTCGGCTCGCCTCCTGACGCAGTAATCCCCCCGCCTGAGTTCTGGTAGAACAGGGAGTCTTTCTTCACCTCCTCCAGGACCTCTTCGACAGTCATAATCTTCCCGCTCATCTCTCTGGCCTTGTTGGGGCATGCATCCACGCACTCACCACAGTTCTTACACAGGCTGCGGTCTATTTCTATCGCGCCCTCGGGACCCACTCTGGTTGCTCCATTGGGGCATGCCTTGACGCACCGATAGCATCTCGTGCATAAATGGACAAAGTGGAAAAGCTGCGGGTGTGGCTGCATGGATTCAGGATTACTGCACCACAGGCATCTCAGCGGGCAACCTTTAAGGAAAACAGTGGTCCTGATCCCCGGGCCGTCGCGGATCGCGAACCGCTCTATGTTGAAAACGCAACCCGTTATATTGGTCTTCTCAGCGCCTTTGGAATTGCTCAAAGGCAAACCTCTCAGATTGCCCATAAATCAGTCACAATTCTCCGTTTTATGGCTGCAGCTTCGCCTGTAAGTCGGAACTAACCCCTGGGGAGACCTAACCCTCGGGTAGAGATGATCTGTCTCTGAATCTCAGAGGTGCCGCCGGCTATTTTGTAGTGCGGAGATTCCTGATATATATGCGCAAACCAACCCTGGAGCTCTGCGTATTTGGAGTCGGACACCAGTTCTCCGTAAGGGCCCATTACCTGAATGCCCACGTTGGCCAGGTCGTAAACCAGTTCGGTGCTGAGCAGCTTAGCCATTGCGGTCTCATTCAGGGCAAACAGCTTTTCCTCCTGCATCCAGGAGAGGCGGCGAGCGATCACGCCGGTCACAGCGAACTTCATCTCTATCTCGGCGATCTTACGCCGCACGAGTGGGTCTTCAGACAATAGCTTCCCGCCGCGCCGGGTATTCTTGACATAATCCACGAGCATTTCCAGCGGGCGGTGAAACCCGCTGACTGAAATCGCCCGTTCAAAGAGGAGTGCTGCTCCGATGATGTAAAAGCCCTGGTTCAGCTCGCCGACCAGATTCTCCTTCGGGATTTTGACGTCATCGTAGAAGACCTCGGTTGAGTGATAGCCGCTCATGTTGTAGATGGGGTTGATGGTGATGCCCGGGGTGTTCTTAAGGTCCACGATGAGCAGCGAGATGCCTTTATGCTTCTTGGGATTATCGAAGTCGGTTCTGACTGCTACCCAGCCGTAGTCTGCGAAGTCAGCCTTGGTGCTGAACATCTTCTGGCCGTTGACCAGGTAGTAGTCTCCCTTATCGTCGGCTCTGAGGGACAGCGAAGCGAGGTCTGAGCCTGACTGGGGTTCGCTATACCCCATGGAGAACTCGACTTCGCCGCGGGCTATCATCGGCAGGTATTTTTTCTTTTGTTCCTCGCTTCCGTGTAATAGCAGGGTAGGGCCGACTACCATAGCTGAAATCACTGCGAATGGAGCCGGCGCAAAAGCGTAAGAGATCTCATCCTGAATGACGTAGTTGTCCAGAGGCGAAGCCCCTATGCCGCCCAATTCCCTGGGCCATGCAGGACAGAGCCAGCCCCTTTCCCCAAGACCGCGCAGTACCTTCCAAGTATCAGGGCTATAGGGACGGTCGAGTCTGAAATCCAATCTGCTCTCTTCTGTGACCTCTTTTTGCAGGAACTCTCGCACCTCTAGGCGCAAACGATCTTGCTCGGGAGTAAAACTGAACTCCATTGGGCTTGCCTCCGTTTTCGCGAGTTTTATATTTACTTGGGTTCCTGATCTAACCCTAACACCTTGCGCGCAGTATTGAGGTAGAGGTTCTGCATCACCTCCGGCTTATGACCGGCTGCCTCCCAGTCCCCGAACAGTACTTCATACTGGAAGAAGGGGTAGTCGGAACCGAACATTATCTTGTCCTTGACACGGGTGTTCAGTTCCCTCTTAAAGAGCTCGTGGTGGTACTTGGGCCGCCAGCCATGCACCTCGCAATACACATTATCCTTGTGTATCATCACAGCCACCATCTCGTCAATGAAGGGCCAGGGGTAATGATGTCCGACAATAGTCAGGTTCGGGAAGGCGGCGGCGACGTCATCCACGTTAGGGATCGGATTTTCGGTCACCAGGCGTATGCCCCCTCCTCCACCCTGACCAGCGCCGCCGGCTGTCGCACCTACCGTAATCTTGATGGGGACCTTTGCCTCCTGACATAGTTCATAGAAGGGCCACCACGTCTTGTCATTGGCTGGGATTCCAGCCATTCCCGAGACGAAAACGCCGAAGCTTCCCAGATCCTTGATGCACCTCTCCACCTCTTTCAGTGCTGTCCAAACACCCCAGTCGAGGGGAAGTCCTACCCAGAAACCCAGAACGACATCGGGATAGTCCTTCTTAAGCTGGCCTATATAGTTGTGCCTGTCCTTTATTTGCTCGAACTCGGTGAAGCCGAAGGGCTTGCCCGTAGCTGTGAGGATTACCACCTGTACACCGGCGTCTCTCCAGTCTTGTGCCTGTTCGTCCTCGGTCTTTATGCGCATTCCTGATGTTTTGAAATACTCCTTCAACGCCTCTATCATCGCGGGGTCTCGGCTTATCGCGCCTTCCTTGGTGCTCATCAAGCACTCCATATCGATAGCTTTGGGGTTTGTCAAGCGGTTCGTAGCCATTGAGGTATCCTCCTTGAGATGAAATATAATGTGAACTGTAATCGTGCCCTTTTGTACTAGGCGAACACACCCTCTTTTGTCAGTTGCTTGATCTCTTCCTTCGACATACCCAGAAGTTTGCCGTAAACATAGTTGTTATCCTGCCCTACCTTGTGCATGGGCCCGAACTGGCAAGGAGTTTCAGATAACCCGATTGGCTCTGAGAAGACTGGCGATTTCCCCGCTACGGGCCACGTTACGCCCGGCTTTTGGAAGTCAGCGGCGTAGTATTCGGCTTCCTTGTAAAAATCATGGCTCTTCAGATGCTCACTTTTATCCAGGTCTTCTCCCTTGGACACGATTCCCGCTGGCACCCCTGCCTTTTGCATTCTTGCCATGATCTGATGGGCGATGCGCGTTGAAGTCCACTCCCCTATCAGCCGATCCAGATCTTTCACATTCTTGACCCTGTCAGCGGCGGTGGCGAACTGCGGAGACTTGGTCCACGCGGGATTGCCGATGACGCCGCAGAAGGCCTTCCATTCCTCCTCGTTGGTCACCGCAATGGTGCACCACCTGTCTGTTCCCTTGCACGGGTACGCGCCGTGAGGGGCAAAGAAGCGGTGCCTGTTCTCTCTCCGCTCCGGAATCACTCCGTTTGCCTGGTAGTCGAGAAAGGCGGGACCCACGGTGACTACACCGGACTCGTATATGGGGCACTCGATAAAGCAGCCCTCGCCCGTGCGGCGCCGTCTCTCCAGTGCTCCTATAATTGCCATAGCGTTGAACACCGAGGTATGGTAGTCGGAGTAGGAGACGTTGGCTACGCCGAGGTTGTCAGGTGTACCGCTCATGGTGGATATGGCGCAGGCATGTTGCATAAGCCTCCCGTATGCCTTATAGCCTCCGTAGGGTCCTGTGCTACCTAACCCGGTCTGCCATAGTACGATCAGGTCTTTCTTCAGCGATTGAACATGGTCGAAGGGCAGACCATACTTGGCCAGGGCTCCCGCCCCAAGGTTGGTAATGTACACGTCGCTTTTCTTAAGCAACTCTTCCATGACCTCTTTGCCTCTCGGCTTGCGCACATTGAGGGTAACGTTCCGCTTGAGTGGTCGGTACTCGAGCTGCAATGCCCCGCCTGCGTAGAGGGGACCGTACCACGACATGTCAAGGGATGTAAGTGTCTCGACCTTGATAACCTCTGCTCCCATCGAAGCCAGCAGGCGTGTGGCTAGAGGTAGTGCTATGTAAAGCCCGAATTCTATGACTCTTACACCCTCAAGAGCTTTCTTGGCCATAGCCTTATCCTTCCTTTCTTTCACGCGTTCTTAAAGGCTCTAGATAACACCTGTAGTGCGCAGCACCGCCAGGTCTTCGCTGGAATATCCCAGCTCGTCACAGTAGATTCTCTCGTTGTCCTCACCCAGCAGCGGAGCTGCCTTGCGAGGAGCACCGATGGCATCGCTGTATAGCGCGCCTCTGGGGTACTTTAGCTTACCTACAACGGGATGGTCGAGCTCTACCCAGAAGCCACGTGAATTAAGCTGGGCATCGTCGACGAGTGAAGGCACGTCGTTCACTGGCATAACAACCAGCTTGCGCTTCTGGCCCTCGAGGAAGAGTTCCCGTGAGGTAAGCCTGTCGGTGAATTCTATCACCAGCACGTTTACCATATCGCGGACCGGCATGCGGTCGATAAGCCCGCCCTTGTACTCATCTTTCAGGACTTCATCGTTGCCCGTTACCTCGTGCATCCACTGTGCCAGTGTATCCCATTCCTGAGGGGTTACTACGCACATTGAAATCCAGCCGTCTTTACAGGGATAGAGGCCGCAGGGCGTGACCATGGCATCCATTACCCCTACCCGTGCCACGTTCTCCTTCGTCTTCCTCCACATCGATACTGGCATCTGCTCGTGATAGAAGGTTATCATCGCTTCCTGCATGGACACATCCACGTGCTGTCCCTTCCCGGAGGTGGCATCCCTATAGAAAAGGGCAGCTACTGTGCCGGTTGCTGCATACTGTGCCGCGGGGTAAAATGACTGCTCGCCGCCGAGCACCAGTGGTGGCTGGTCGGGCTCGCCGATAAGTTGCATATAGCCGCTCATGGCCATTATATTGATATCGGCGGCCTTGTAGCCGCTCAGAGGACCTTTTTGGCCGAACGGGGTGACGGTGCTCATCACCAGCTTGGGG
>DAOUTY010000140.1 GCA_030668425.1 Chloroflexota bacterium | reverse complement strand
TTATGGTAGGCACCATAGACGAAGCTGAGGAGAAGGCGAGAAGCCTGCAAAGCGAATAATGGCAAAACTGAGTCTCGAGATCGTAACTGCCGAGCGACTTGTTTACTCCGCGGATGTCGATGTCATAATTGCACCGGGTATCGAGGGACAACTCGGCATACTGCCACAGCATGCCCCCCTGATGACCATGCTGCAGCCCGGCGAGCTCATGGTTAGACGAGATGGCGAAGAGCAATCAATCTTTGTCAGCGGCGGATTCCTCGAGGTGCAGGGTGATAAGGTAACAGTGCTGGCTGACACTGCTGAGAGAGCTGATGAGATCGATATCGCTCGTGCTGAAGAAGCCAAGCTCCGTGCTGAACAGAGGATCACCCTATCACCTTCAGAGGCTGACCATGCCCGCGTCCAAGCAGCGATGCTTCGTTCCCTGATGAGGCTTAAGGTGGCCGAGAAAAGCCGAAAAAGGCGACCCAGAGCTTAGGTCTCTGCTGCTATATGAATAGACAGATCAAGCACTCGCCAACCAAACCGGCTTAGACCTCCTGCCGAATTTGTCAATTGCCTTCACCGGTAATCCTGGCTTCTGGCCAGATAGTATGTCATGCCTTGCAAGGCCAGCACTGGGTCAATCGCCTCCAGCCTCACATCCTTGGGCACGTAGGCATAAACTGGAGCATAGTTCAGGATGGACTTGATCCCGCTCCGAACCAACTTATCGATAACCTCCTGCGCCTCAGTCGAAGGCACCGCAACAACCGCAATATCAACTTTTTTATCCCTGACAGCTGTCTCAAGTTCTGCCATATCCTGAATTACTACACCGCTCACCCTCTTGCCAATCACATTACGCTCTTTGTCGAAAGCAGCCACTATCTTGAATCCTCGTGGGACAAAACCCTTGTAGTCCATAATTGCCCTTCCCAACCGCCCAACACCAACAATTGCCATACACCACTGCCGATCCAGACCTAGAATCTGCCTCAACTCACTAAGCAGCAGAGCTACGTTATAACCTCTGCCCTGCCTGCCAAACTTACCGAAGTAGCTCAGGTCCTTCCTAATCTGGTCTGGTGACATCCCGAAACGATGCCCCAGGTCCTTGGAATTTATGAAGTCAATATCGTCCTGGTGTAATTCGGCAAGGCCGCGCACATACATCGGCAGCCGCGATACAACCACTTCCGGAATTTGTCTTTGCATTTTTTCACTCAAGCCAACATAGTTGGCCCCAAATGTAACACTCGACGAAAGCGATGCGCCTCCATCGGGCGGCGAAGACTTATATCCCCGGGGTTCCTGTGCTCAAGCTCCCGCAGTTGGTCTCTTTGCGGGGTCTCTCTAAATCTCAATCGATCTCGCCTTTACCCGACATTTCTCGGCGGTGATAATAGACTCGACCTGAGAAACAGCTCTTTCCACATGGCCTTCATAATTAATAATCACGTAGTCAAATAAATTCAAGCTGCTCATTTCTTCCTCAGCAGCTTTCGTCCTCAGCTCCAAGTCAACGCCGGATTCAGTCTTGCGCTGCTTCAGTCGCTCCTTCAACTCTCCCATTGAAGGGGCAGCCACGAATATGAACACGGCCCCCGGAAGGATACTCTTGATAGTAGCAGCCCCTTGAACATCCACTTTTACTACCGCATCCAATTCTTTGACTTGAGCTTGCTGCAGTTCGCGTTTCGGCACCCCATAGAAATTGCCGTAGACATTGGCCCATTCGAGGAACTCTCTCCTCTCTATCATCTGCTCAAACTCGGACTTGGATATAAAATGGTAGTCGCCGCCATCAATCTCCCCCTGTCTTCGGGGACGGGTGGTAACAGTAACTACAAAATGCAACGGTAGGCTCGACTTTCTCATCCCATGAAGCAGAGCATCCTTGCCCACTCCAGAAGGGCCTGAAATTACAATCAGTAGCGAGCCTCCAGCTTTTTTCGACTCCACTCATCTACTCCCTGTAACGCTTTGTCTGGCCAAGAAAAGCGCCGTTACGGTTAGCCTCTACCCTGGCGGCAATAGTCTTGGAACCTATTGCCATCAGAGCGATGTGCCCACTGTCCATAATAATGATCGTCTTTGTTCTTTTGCCATTGGTCATATCAATCAGCATCCCTTGACCACCTGCTTGCTCGACCAAGCGCTTGATAGGTGCTGAACCCGGTGAAACAATAGCAACAACCTTATTCATCGCTAAGATGTTGCCAAAACCAACGTGTATTAATTCTGTGTTCACTCCCTTCTCCTTTGGCCGTAATAGCTTCTACCCTGCAGTGAGCCGTTCCAGGTCATCCCAGAATGTGGGATATGATATATCTGCTGCTTCAGATTTGTCAATCTCTGTTTCCCCATCAGCAATCAGAGCAGCTACCCCAAGCATCATAGCCAAGCGATGGTCTCCGTGGCTGTCGCAACTTGCGCCATGCAGCTTCTTTCCCCCGTAGATAATCATGCCATCGGGAAGCTCCTTAGCATCTGCACCCATCTTCGAGAGTTCCTTTACAGTTGCACTGATTCTGTCAGTCTCTTTCACTCGGAGTTCTTCAGCATCCTTTACTACTGTTTTCCCGTGCGCCACAGAAGCTGCCAGGGCTACCAGCGGGATTTCATCGATGAGCCTGGGAATGAGTTCTCCTCCGATCTCTACGCCAGTGAGAGAACTCGACCGTACCTCCAGATCAGCGACAGGTTCACCACTCAATACACGCTCGTTGCTAACTGTCAGATCGGCTCCCATCAAGCGCAATACATCGAGAATACCGCTCCTGGTTGGGTTGATGCCTGTACTCAGCAATCGAATTCTGGCCTGATGATGAACAGCACCGGCAACCAGCCATAAAGCGGCAGAGCTAATGTCCCCGGGTATGGTCAAATCAATAGCATCCAGGGAGCTCGGAGAAAGCGTGATGGTATCACCTGATACCTTGATCTCAGCGCCCATTGCATTGAGCAATCGTTCAGTATGGTCGCGCGAGGGCATTGGCTCCTGTATTATGGTATCCCCTCGAGAAAAAAGACCTGCGAGTAGAAGAGCGGACTTCAGTTGAGCGCTGGCAACAGGAAGCTGATAGTGAATCCCGTGAAGTTGCCCACCCTGTATCACCAATGGTGCCCGAGTATCATCATGCCGTCCCCAGATGCGGGCCCCCATCAACCTTAATGGCTTAATCACGCGGCCCATGGGACGGGAACGTAGCGACCTGTCTCCGGTTACAACTGATAAAAACGATTGTGCTGCGAGCAGGCCGGTGAGAATGCGCATCGTAGTGGCACTGTTTTCAGCATTGAGAACATCCTCAGGCTCATTCAAGCCCTCTTTACCCGCTCCTTGGACCAGGAGTTCCCCGCCCACGCAGGGCTCTATTTTCACACCCAGTGCCTGTAGACAGGCTACTGTGGCAGAACAGTCGCCGGCTTGTGAAAAGTTGACGATCCTGGCGTTGCCGTTGGCCACGCTGTTCAAGATCACGGCACGGTGGGAGATTGACTTATCACTAGGAGGATAAATCTCGCCTTCCAGAGCGCGAGCGTTCTTCACTCTCTGCTTCACCGACCCTCCTCCTTAAGCCATCTTTCTCTTGCCTCCTGAGCACGAACAAGCGCATCTTTAAGTCCCTCACCATTCTCATCCACTAGAGAACGGAGTTTCTTCAGTCCCTCGATGTAGCAGTCTATCCAGTAGACAATCTCCTCCCTATTGCTGAGACATATATCACGGTTCATATCCGGGTTCCCTGAGGCCAACCGCGATAGATCCCGGTAACCCCTTGACGCAAGCTTGGCCATCTCTGGCCAAGATGGGCTGCTCACCGTACTGGAAACAAATGCCGCTGAGAGCAACATAGGCAAATGACTGACGCCAGCTACTAGCCTGTCATGTGTCCTGGCATCGATAAGAAAAGGTTTAGCTCCAATAGACCGCACTATTATTCCAAGCTTTTGCACCCCTTCAGGACTCGCGCTTGGAGCAGGAGTAAGGCAGTACACACAACCACGAAAGAGATTGGGATCGGCCTCGTCTACACCCGAGGTCTCTTTCCCTGCCATGGGATGTCCCCCAATGAAGTCAACATTATGCGGCAAATACTCGTCCGCCCACTCCATAACCTTCACTTTAGTGCTGCCGACATCGGTCACCACACAACCGTGAGAAAGGTGGCCAGCTATACCTTTCAGCACCTCTCTGATAGCCATAACTGGCGTGGCTATGATAACTAAACTTGCGACTTGTACAGCTGATGCCAAGTCATCAGCAGCCCTATCTATGAGATGGCCATCCTTTGCCCTGGCCACTGTCTCTGAGCGTCTGCTGAATCCTGTGATTTCCGTCTCGATGTCCCCTGCCTCCTTCAAGGCTGACGCGAGTGAACCCCCCATTAGACCAAGTCCTATTATTGCTATCCTTTCCAATCTACACCCCAAAGACTAGAATCCTTGCCCTGCAAAAAGACGCATAAATCCATCTACCGGACGAATCAGGATATCCCAGAGAACCCCAGTGAAGTATCCGAAAAAGAGAAGCACCAGCAAGAACATAGGGCCCCAACGCTCCATCTTTGCCAATGCGTAAGCCTGGCGCGAGGGGAGTATGCCAACAGCAACCTTGAACCCATCCAACGGGGAGATCGGAATAAGATTAAAGACCGCCAAAATCAAATTGAAGAAGATTATATACCCCACCAGATCAGCAGCAACCGAGCCCAACTCCCAGCCATCAATGTATAGATATCGTGGCGAATGCCAGGCTACTATCCCCGCTCTTACCAGCGCTCCGAACAACGCAGCTAAGACAAGGTTGGACAAGGCGCCAGCAACAGCAACCAGAGCCATTCCTCTCCTCGGGTTTCGACCCAGTTGTTGATAATCTACAGGAACGGGCTTGCCCCATCCGAAGCCAACGAGGAAAATCATCAAAGTGCCCATGGGGTCGAGATGCTTGATAGGGTTTAATGATAACCTCCCTAACCTCTTCGCTGTAGGATCGCCCAGCCAGTTGGCCAACAAGGCATGGCCAAATTCATGGACTGTAATCGCAATGAGCAAACCTACCGTGACAATCCCTATGAGATAGAAAAACACCGCGGGATCATCTAAGAGCAAATTGAAATAGCGAAGGAGCATAGCTACGACCTGCCGCGTTATTATAGCACAGTTCT
>DAOUTY010000002.1 GCA_030668425.1 Chloroflexota bacterium | reverse complement strand
GCCCAGGAGCTTGCAGAACCCACCTAGAGGAATAAGGTTGAGCGAATACTTGGTCTCACCCCGCTTAATGGCGAAAATCCTGGGAGGGAAGCCCATGCCAAACTCCTCAACCTTGACCCCCACTAACCTGGCTGCCACGAAATGCCCCAGCTCATGGACGAAGATGAGGAGTCCCAGGACAAGGATGAATACTATTATGGTTACTATAATCACTCCGCTTCCTCAAACCCCAGCCTTGCCGTTTCCCGAGCCCAGGTATCTGCGGCAAAAATGTCTTCTATAGAGGGATAGCTTATCACTTCATGGCAATCGAGGGTTCTGGCCACCACAGCAGCGATATCTGGAAAGCCGATTTTCTTAGCCAGGAAAAGTTCCACCGCCACTTCATCAGCAGCACTCAGTACTGCGGGGTAGGTCCCCCCCCTCTCACCAGCCTCCATGGCCAGCTTCAAACAGGGAAACCTGTCCAAATCTACCGGCTCGAAGTCAAACGATACTATACTTCCAAAATCGATTCCCTCCCGAAAGGGGCTCTCCCATCGTTCCGGATGAGTCAGCGCATATTGGATGGGCAACCTCATATCTGGCAGACTTAGCTGTGCTTTTGCCGAACCGTCAACGAACTCCACTATAGAGTGAATTATGCTTTGGGGATGAATCACCACCTCGATCTGTGAATAGGGGATATCAAACAGCCAGTGAGCCTCGATAACCTCCATGCCCTTGTTCATCAAGGTGGCAGAATCAATGGTTACCTTTGTACCCATTCGCCAGGTAGGATGATTCAGTGCATCCTTCGGAGTAACCGCAGCTAGCTGAGCTAGCGTGCTCTGGCGAAAAGGGCCTCCCGATGCAGTTAGGATAAGCTTGGAAACGGTTCTTCTCTCTTCCCCATTCAGACATTGCCAGATAGCGCTATGCTCACTGTCAATGGGCACAATCTCAGCATCATATTTTTGAGCCTCTGCCACCACGATCCCCCCAGCCATCACCAGCACCTCTTTGTTGGCTAAAGCGACTTTTTTTCCAGCGCGGATTGCAGCAAGCGTAGCGCCCAGACCTGCTTTCCCTGAGGTAGATATGACCACAAGGTCGACATCGGGATGAGATGCTATCTCCTCCAGGGAGAGACAAGTTGCTCCTAGGATTTCCTTGGCCCCTGCTGCTAGCTCAGTGCAGACCAACCTTGGCTTGAATTCTGCAACCTGTTCCTTCAACAAAGAAACGTTCTCGCCACACGCCAGGGCGACCACTTCAAACCTATCGGGGAAAGCACTCACAACCTCCAGTGTCTGCCGCCCTATCGATCCCGTGGACCCGAGGACTGCCAGCCTTTTCATCCTACGAACCATCTGAGACAATAGTACACCACAACCCCAGTGAAGACAACGCTGTCGAGACGATCAAGAATACCACCATGCCCTGGAATAAGATTACCTGATTCCTTCACCCCTGTGCTCCGCTTCAATCCTGACTCTGCGAGATCGCCTATCTGAGCAAAGAGACCGACCAGCAACCCAATCACGACCAGTTCCCCATAACCCATACTTATATCCAAGGCGAGCGCCAGGATGATAACAGCAGCTATTCCTCCCACCAGACCGCCAATGGCCCCCTCCCATGTCTTCCCCGGAGATATGGTCGGCGCCAATTTGTGCTTTCCAAAAGCTCGCCCAACGAAGTATGCAGTGGTGTCAACAGCGAAAGTGGCGAAAAGGGCCAGCATCACCCAGTCCCTGCCATCCCAGTCAGGTGAGTTCATCAACAGTACCCAGTAGCTCAGCAGCCAACCCATATAGAATATGCCAGCCAAGCTCCAGGACCAATTAACAAAGATCTTCTCTCCTGGCGAGCGCAGAAACAGCGCAAGAAGCAGAGAGAAGATCACCGCGGTGGTCACCAGCGCCGAGGTTACCAGCATTTGTGTAGTCTCGGAGCCATAGGAATGCGCATAATGCGCATTACAAATAAAAAACAGCGTCCATAACGTGCCAAAGAAGGTCAGGGGCTGCCATCTCTCTTGGGCAGACATAGTATAGAACTCCACAACCCCCAAAAGAGCAGCAACAGCTACTATAAGAGAAAACCAGGGGTTACCAAACCAGATAGCAACAAAGAGGATAGGGAGGAAGACTACTGCACTTAGTACTCTATGCCTGAGCATTCGCCGAAAAGAGACCAGGGGCCAAGTTGTATCAGCCCTCTCCAGCCTCTCCTTCCGCTTTCAATCCACCGAAACGTCTCTCTCTCCGACTGTATGCAATTAAAGCCTTATCGATTTCTTTCTCACCAAAGTCCGGCCACAAAGCAGGCGTAGAGTAGAACTCACCATACGCTGCTTGCCAGATGAGAAAGTTACTTAGCCGCATTTCTCCAGCAGTGCGAATAATAAGGTCTGGATCAGGCACATCCGCGGTATAAAGATAACTGCCGAACAGCGATTCAGTTATATCTTCAGCAGGAACATCATCATAGATAATTCGGCGGACCGCTTCCAGTATCTCAGCGCGACCCCCGTAATCAAACGCAATGCTCAGGGTCATCCCTGTGTTATTCTTAGTCAACTCTATTGCCTTACGAACCTTGTCTCGCAACTCAGGCGCCAACTCATCGACTTTCCCCAAATGAGCCAGCTTGACACCCTTCTTATGCAGGACTTTGGTCTCACGGTCAATCATTTCAGCCAAGATATGAAACAACCCGCTAACCTCTACCCCTGGACGTCTCCAGTTCTCCGTTGAAAAAGCGTAAAGCGTAAGGTATCTCACCTGATATCGGTCGAACGCCTCGACAACACGCTGAACGTTATCTGTTCCAGCACGATGTCCGAAAAGCCGGGGCATACCTCGCTTTTCAGCCCACCTGCCGTTCCCGTCCATGATAATAGCAACATGGTTTGGAAGCGGGAATATCTTCTTCGCAGGTAATGTTTCTATATTTGTCTCAACCACCCGCCATTCCTCACTATATCAGAATTCCAAGAGTTCTGATTCCTTGCCTTTTGCTATCTGGTCGATTTCCTCAATAAATCTATCGGTAATCTGCTGTAGTCGCCCCAAAGCACGCTTCTGCTCATCCTCGGACAGCTCTTTGCTATCTTTCAGTTTGCGCAGTTTTTCAAGCCCCTCTCGTCTCACATTACGCACCGCCACTTTACCCTCCTCCACCCTTTTCCCCACCATCTTGACCAACTGGTTACGCCGTTCCTCGGTAAGCTGTGGAATAACCAGCCTAATAACATTGCCATCGTTTGTCGGTGTTAGGCCAAGGTCTGATTTGAGGATGGCCTTCTCTATGCTCGGCAGAATATCCCTCTCCCATGGTTGAATCACAAGCATACTTGCCTCAGGAACTGTGATGCTTGCAATTTGATTAACTGGGACTGGAACTCCATGGTAGTCAACTCGGATGTTATTCACAAGACCAGGACTGGCTCTGCCAGTGCGAATGGCAGCCAAATCGTCCTTCAATACACCTATTGCCTTGCGCATCCTTCCCTCTGCACTCTGCAGTACATCCTCTTCGCTCATCACCAGCCTCCCATGTAAGAATAGGCCAAACTAACAGCTTATTAAGAGGATTGCGCTTCCAACCGACTATTCGCCACTATGCACAAGAGTGCCTACAAGTTCACCAGCAACGACTCGCTCGATGCCATTCGGAGACTGAAGATCGAACACCTTTATGGGGACATTATTGTCCATACAGAGAGAGAGGGCAGTAGAGTCCATTACCTCAAGCCTCATTCTCAATGCATCCAAATAGCTAATCTGGTCATACTTTTTCGCCCCGGCATTGGTTAAGGGATCCGAGTCATAAACACCATCAACCTTATTCTTGGCCATTAGCAACACATCGGCGTTTATCTCTATAGATCGCAAGGCTGCCGCCGTATCCGTTGTCATATATGGATTGCCTGTCCCCGCAGCAAATATAACTAATCGGCCCTTCTCCAGATGACGTATGGCACGTCGGCGTATATAGGACTCTGCGACCGCCTGTACCGCTATTGCGCTCTGGCTTCTTGTGTCGACCCCTTCCTTCTCCAGAGCATCCTGAAGGGCAAGTGCGTTGATTATGGTTGCCAGCATTCCTGCGTAATCAGCGGTAGCTCTATCCATACCCCTACGCTCAGCAGCATCACCTCTCCAGATATTGCCCCCACCAACAACGACAGCGACCTGTACCCCACTGTCCACCACGCGCTTCAACTGCTTAGCGATATTCACCACCGTTGAAGTATCGATGCCATATTCGCCATCGCCCATAAGGGCTTCGCCACTAAGCTTCAGAAGAACGCGCTTATATCCCGTATCACTCATCCCGTCCATCTAACCCCAACTCAAATCGGACGAACCTTCTTATCTTGACATTCTCCCTGACCTTGGCCACCATTTCAGCAACAATATCCTGGACCTTCTTGGTCGGATCCTTGATGAAAGGCTGAAGCAGGAGGCAATCCTCCTCGGCAAATTCCTGTCCTTCGGGTGCGTCCTCAGGGCTGAGGTAGCACGGGCAGGTAGCCACTACCTGCATTGCCAGATCGTGGGCGAGCCCCTCGAACTCTGGGGTGCGCGCCACAAAATCGCTCTCACAGTTTATCTCCACTAAGGCCCCAACCCGTCCCCCAGTATGAACATACGATTCCACCAGCCCCTGCCCTGTAGCCCGATTATCCTTCTTCTTAGCAATTTCGTAGCCACGCTCCCTCAGTTTTGTAGTTGCAGCTATAAGATCGCCATCTGTTTCTTGCAGGGCCCGTTTGCACTCCATTATTCCAGCACTGGTCTGCTCCCTCAGTGCCTTTATCGCTTCAGTAGAAACCTGCATTTAGCCCCCTAACCTTCGTTCTTAACAGGAGTCGGCTGAACATCATCGGGTTCGAAAACAGCCTCATAGTTGGCTGGCAACTCTTCCTCTTCCGCCGCCGCCTCCTTCTCGGCTAGAGCCTCAATAGCTTGCTTTGCTTCTAAAACAGCGTCAGCCATAATACTGCAGAAAAGAGCCAGTGCCCTGATCGCATCGTCATTGCCTGGAATAGGATAGTCAATTTCATCGGGGTCACAATTTGTGTCTACAATAGCAACGATAGGAACGCCAACCCGCTTAGCCTCAGCAATCGCATTCCTTTCCTTGGTAGGATCAATTATAAACAAAGCTCCTGGAATCCTCTCCATCTCCTTAACGCCGCCAAGCAATCTGTTTAAATGAACCATCTCCTTTTCCAGTTTCATGGCTTCCTTCTTAGGCAAGCGCTCCAATTCCCCCCTGGTTTTACGATCCTCCAAACGAACCAAGTAGTCAATACGCGATTGAATAGTGGTGAAGTTCGTAAGCATTCCCCCAAGCCAGCGTTGATTGACGTAGAAGGCCCCACATCGCTTGGCCTCTTTTATCACGGCCTCCTGGGCCTGCTTCTTACTACCCACGAAAATAAGGCCCTCTCCCCTCTCGATCACTCCTCGCACGAATTCACAGGCCTTGCCAAGTAAGACAACAGTTTGTTCTAAATCAATAATGTGAATGCCGTTACGCTGGCTGAAGATATAAGTCTTCATCTTGGGGTTCCAGCGTGCCACCTGATGCCCGAAGTGAACCCCGGCCTCCAGAAGCAATTTCATCGAAACAGGTTCTGCCATCTTTAAAAGACCCTCACCCTCTCCAGTCTACTCCATCTGCCTCAGTATTGTGCAGACCAGCAACTATTTACTAACTGCCGAAATTGATCGACTGGATGAGTTTACCATAGGCAGATATAAAAGGCAAGAATGAGTATTCCCTTGACAAACGCTAGCCCAAGATGCTAAATTACACTTGGTTAGCACTCAAGGGCCAAGAGTGCTAATGTTATTTGGCAAAACACAAAGGCCTCAATAAAGAGGCTTTTTTTGTGTGAGGTGAGAGATGCCTATTTACGAATACGAATGTAGTAGTTGCGGCAGCAGGTTCGATCGGAGGCAAAGGTTCGACGAGGAACCCATAGCCACCTGTCCTGAATGCACAAGCAAGGCACGTCGCATTATCCACTCTGTACCCGTTCTCTTCAAGGGAAGCGGCTTCTACAGTACCGACCACGGCAGAGGGACGAGACACAACCCTGACCCAAACCACGAAGACGCGAAGTCGAAGGCAGAGGCCAAGTCTGAGGCCAAGTCTGAGGACAAGGCAGACACCAAGTCTACAACGAAAGCAGAGACTAAACCTGAGAAAAGCGGTTGAGAGCTCTTAGCCAACGAGTCTCCCAAGCATCGGTTAGTGTCGAAGGGCAAGTCATTGCTGCCATCAAACAAGGCTTTGTAGTATTTATTGGTGTGGGTAGAGGCGACTCAGATGTCGATGCCCGCTACCTAGCAGAGAAGATAGCTAACCTACGTGTTTTCGCCGACGAGTCAGGAAAATTCAACCTCTCAATACTGGATATCGGTGGCGAGGTATTGGTAGTAAGTCAGTTTACCCTCTTTGCTAGCACTCGCAAAGGACGCCGTCCCAGCTTTACTGACGCTGCCCCACCCGAGGAGGCTGAGCCTCTAGTGGATACATTCGTTCAGTTCCTGTGCACTGCCGGGCTGAGGGTTGATACAGGTCGCTTCCAACAATATATGCTGGTCGAGATTCATAACGACGGGCCCGTCACCATTTTCATCGACAGCGAAGAACGTCTGAAACCAAGGCATTAGCTTCGAGTCCAGGCCTCTATTTGCCACGATTGTCTCCGGCGCTTGCCCTGAATCTTGCCGCACGATTTGCAATTAAGGCCGCTACAGCCCCTGCCGGAATTCCACCATCAATATTGACCACCGCTAATCCCAGAGAACAAGATTGCAACATAGCCATTAGAGCACCAACTCCCTTCCCGCCTAACCCATAGCCAAAGGAAGTTGGAACTGCTATTAATGGAACATCAACCATGCCAGCTAACAAGGTGGGCAATGCCCCCTCCCTGCCAGCCACCACAACAATCACATCAACGTCTGCTATGATCATCTTTTTTAGAGGAGGAAACAGCCGGTGGACTCCTGCTGCCCCCACATCATACGCCGTTGTGACCTCACACCCCATCTCCAACGCCATCACCTTAGCTTCTTCAGCGACGGGGATGTCAGAAGTACCAGCAGTGACTATTCCTACCCTCCCTCCGGTAGCACGTGGCGAGAAATCCCTGCTCTTAATCACCTCTGTTCCACCAGGTTTGCTTTCGTGCAGAAACTCACCCTCCGTTATCACGGGCTTGAGAGCCTTCATATGTTTCTCAGTAGCTCGACTTATGATCACCCGCATCTTTTGGGCAAGCGCCTTAGCGGCAATTTCGGCCACATCCGGCGGGCTTTTCCCTTCTGCAATGATTACTTCGGGGATGCCATGTCTGATCTCTCGTCCAATATCCAGCCTGGCCAGATCGCCCACCTCCTCCACAGCTAACAGCTTGAGCGTCTTCTCAGCCTCATCCAAGGATATATCACCACTTGCCAGCTTCTCAAGCACTTCTCTCAACAAAGGAAGCCTCCTGCTACCCACGATTGCATAGCATGTTGCATGTGCAAGTAGTATACTAGGCTTTACGTAGGAATAAAAGAGGAGCCCAAATGCCGACCGATACCAAACGCATCCTGGTTGTCGACCCCCAAATGGCCGGGGTGGCCGGGGACATGATGGTCGCTGCCTTACTCGATCTCGGAGCAAATCACACAAAGGTAATAGAGGCGATGAAAACTCCCGGGCACATCCTGCGAGGATGCAACGGCTTGGAGATAACAGTAACGGACACTGTCAGGCGGGGAATTCGATCTAAGAAAATCAACGTCAATGTTGAGGAGGAGATTGTCCACAGAACAGCTGCCGATCTTCTGGATGCAACGTCTGCATGCCTGCAAAGGTTGCAGATTTCAGAGTACGCCAAGGAGTTTGCCTTGAGTTCTATCAACACGCTTGTTTCCGCTGAGGCAGTAATTCACGGTCAAAGCATACAAGAGGTTGAACTGCACGAAACAGCATCAGCCGATACTCTGGCTGATGTAATCGGCACTGCCACAGCTCTGGATGATTTAGGGATCTTCAACGATACCATCACATATTCAACTCCCGTCGCCGTCGGGGGCGGTCTATACCAGTTCTCGCATGGCACAGTTTCGTCTCCGGCACCAGCCACCCTGGAGATATTGCGTTCCAAAGGCTTTCTCACAATCGGCGGACCAATCGAAGCCGAACTGGCTACCCCCACCGGGGTTTCGCTCTTGACAAATCTGGCATCTGAATCAATCAGATTCTATCCACCGATGAGGCCAACCGGCGTCGGCTACGGGGCAGGAACAAGGGAATTTGCGGAGATGCCGAATGTTCTCCGGGTTACCCTCGGAGAACCCTGCGACTTCGGACTGTCAAGAGATGAAGTATGCGTGATTGAGACAAACCTCGATGACGTTACCGGAGAGCTAATCGGGCATGTCATGCAAAAGCTGCTGCAGGAGGGCGTTAAGGATGTAACCGCAATCCCAACATTGGCCAAGAAAGGCAGGCCGGGACACCTCATCGAAATAATCGTAGACAGGGTGAGCCTGGAGCGCGTATGCAAAGTCCTGATAGAGGAGACAGGCACGTTAGGTGTAAGAATACATAGCTGCGAAAGACGCATCCTCGCTCGAGAATCTGTTCCTGTCGAGGTGATAGTGGGAGACACTAAAGGCGTTGTCAGGGTGAAAGTGGCTAAAAGCACCAGTGGCCAGATTGTTCAAATAAAGCCGGAATACGATGACGTCAAGAGCCTCTCTGATCAAACAGGCAAGCCGCTGAGGGAAATCGAGGAATTTGTGAAGAGAACGGCAGCAGAATCCTTGGACTAACGCTGAACTTATGAGTAATGCCAGCAATAAACTGTATAAGGACAAGATAGATGATCTTGTGGAAACCCTCAGGCAAAGGCGCAGCCTAATCGTGGCTCTCTCGGGTGGTGTTGATAGTTCACTTGTGGCAGCACTGGCCCACAGGGCTCTAGGGCAAAAGGCACAGGCTATCACCATTGATTCTCCTCTAGTGCCATCGGGAGATTTGGAAGACGCAAAAAGGGTAGCTAGCGAAATCGGCATAAAACTTACGATATTGGAACTTAATGAACTTGATATTCCAGGCTTCAGCGCCAACCCGCCCAACCGGTGTTACTTGTGCAAGAGGTTCAGATTCGAACAATTAAGGGCAACGGCAGTTGAGAATGACTTTGACACAGTGTCCGATGGCACAAACGTATCGGATCTGAACGAATACAGGCCAGGACTCAAAGCGGCAGAAGAACTGGACGTATACAGCCCGCTATTGGAGGCAGGATTATCCAAAGAGGACACCCGCAAGATGGCAGGTTTGATGAAACTTCCGACAGCCTCCAAACCGGCAAGCCCTTGCCTGGCAACAAGAATTCCGTACGGGCAACCTATTGAACTGGCAAAGATTGAGAGGATTGAGCAAGCCGAAGAGTGCATCCGCACCTTAACAGGTGCGAAGGTGTTACGGGTCAGAGATCACGGCAACCTGGCACGCATTGAGTTTGGCAAAGGCGAAATAGACCTGTTGTCTAATTCCACACTATCGCACTACATCTCTCAGAGCCTCAAGCAACTTGGGTATACTTTTGTGACTCTCGACTTGGAAGGATACAGGTCCGGGAGCTTCGATCAGGAATACCACAGTAAGTAGGAAAGAATGAGGAATAGCCAGATGAACCTTAACCTCTTCTTCACATTTCCAGTTCGAGGCTTATATCCAGTGCTTTTACCGAATGGGTAAGCGCTCCTATTGATATAAGGTCGACTCCAGTTTCAGCAACAGCACGCACGTTGTCCAGAGTAATTCCACCCGATGCTTCGATCAACGCTCGTCCCTGAGCTAATCCCACAACCAGTTTCATATCATCCAAATTCATGTTATCCAGCATAATTATGTCCGCACCCGCTGAGAGCGCCTCCCGGGCCTGCTCTACAGATTCAACCTCGATTTCGACCTTCGGGGTATGAGGCGTCTGCTGGCGAGCTTTTCTTATCGCCTCCCCGATCCCCTCCCCACGAGACTGAAGAACCACCAGGTGATTATCCTTGATCAAAATGCCGTCACCCAGATTCTGGCGGTGATTGTGCCCCCCACCAACACGCACCGCGTACTTCTCCAGAATTCTCAATCCGGGGGTTGTCTTGCGTGTATCTGTAATAAGCGCTTTTGTCCCTGAGACAGCTTCTACATACTTTGCTGTCTCAGTAGCAATACCACTCAGTCTCTGAAGAAAATTTAAGGCTACCCTCTCCGCCCCAAGGATGCTTGCCACCAGTCCCTTGATAACAGCCAGCCTATCTCCAAGATGCACCGTGCTACCATCACTGACCAGCTCCTCGACTTTCAGCGCGGAATCCACCCTGTGAAACACAGCAGTCGCTACACTCAGCCCAGCCAAAACGCCATCGCCTTTTGCCACCAGATATGCCGTCGCGACCTCATCTGCCGTTATCAGAGCCTGGGTAGTAACATCCCCCCAGCCCAGGTCCTCCGCCAGAGCGCTGTCTACCACCTGCTTAAACTGTTCTCCCCACAAGGCATCCACTAGGCTTTTCCCTCTCCCGCTAGCCTAAGGTTCTTTCCTGTACACTATATGTCTGAGCCAGGCATCCGACGGCTCAGGGAAATCGGATCGGAAGTGAGCCCCTCGACTCTCCTCCCGCATCAAAGCCGCTTCTGTCATAAACCGACCCACCAGCACCATATTAGCCAGTTCGTATGATGGTCGGTCCGTAGGTATCACGAGTTCCTTCTCCCAAGCAGCAAGGGTGTTAACTGCTTTCTGCAATCCCTCCCTAGAGCGCATGATCCCTGCATTTTCCCATAGCAATGCCTGCAGAGCAGTCAAACTCAGAACAGAGGGACTACTGGAATCCCAATCTCGCTCTTTGAGACTAAAGGCTTCCTCTCCTGCACTGATAGCCGCGTTTGCCGCCCTTTTTGATCTTTCCACAATCCTCTTGCCGAAGACCAGAACCTCCAACAGGGAATTAGAGGCCAGACGGTTCGCGCCATGCACCCCGGTACATGCCACCTCGCCACTCGCGAACAAACCGGAAATGTTGGTTTCCCCCCAGTAATTTGCCCTCACCCCACCCATTATGTAGTGAGCAGCAGGAGCCACGGGAATCATAGACGACGTGATATCAAGATCATGGTCCAGGCAAAACCGGTATATCTGAGGGAAGCGGGCAGAGACAATACGCGCTTGCATATGGGTAACGTCCAAATACACGCGGTCAGTTCCAGTCCTCTTCATCTCACTGACAATGCTGCGCGCCACGACATCCCTGGGAGCCAAGTCACCTTCACTCGTGTAGTTGAGCATGAATTGTTCCCCATCTGCATTGCGCAGTATTCCACCCTCTCCTCTAACAGCCTCGGAAATAAGAAACAACGGCACTCCAGGCAAACGCAGCGCTGTAGGATGGAACTGGAAGAATTCCATATCTGTAATCTCAGCGCCAGCCTCGTACGCCAAAGCTATGCCATCACCGGTAGCGACATCTGGGTTAGTGGTAATTTTAAACAGCCGCCCCACTCCCCCTGTAGCCAGTATCACGAAACGGCAGCCAAACTTCTCTAAAGACCCTGAATGCAAATCCAGGGCGGTGACTCCGTACACTCCACCTTCTAGGACAAGAATTTCTATAGCAAGGCAATATTCGAGAATAGTGATCCTCTTGGACGAACGAGCCGCGTTGCTCAAGGTAACTTCAATACGCTCACCAGTAGCATCGCCGCCAGCGTGCAAAATGCGAGGGATACTATGAGCAGCTTCTTTGGTCAAAGCGATTTCACCGTTAACCGTGTCAAAGGGAACTCCGAACTTAACGAGGTCAGCAATACGATCGGCAGCTTCTTCGGTAAGAATCCGCACGGCCTCTGGATCACACAGGCCGGCACCAGCAGATATCGTATCCTGCATGTGAAGTTCAGGCGAATCAAGGCTGCTTATGGCTGCAGCGATACCACCCTGAGCATATCTCGTGTTGCATTCATCTATACTACCTTTTGTAATTATGAGAACGCTGCCCAACTCCTGAGCCATAAGAGCGTCGTACAATCCTGCTATCCCGCTGCCTATGATTATGTAGTCATATTCACTCATAATTCCGCCCATCTCAAATCAGGCTATGGCTAGCATTCGATCCAGAGCGCGTTTCGCCCTCAATCTAATTTCCTCCGGAATAACAACTACGTTTTTCCTGAATTCCATTGTTTCAGCAATCTTCTCCAATGTAGTTTTCTTCATGTCAGGACATATAAGGACCTTCGAGATTGCATGGAAGGTCTTGTCCTTATTATCTTTCTGCATGCCGTAAACCAACCCCTCCTCGGTGCCGATAAGAAAGGTCTTTGCAGAACTATCTTTGACGTACTGTATCATCTGCGACGTGCTGAGCGCGGCATCAGCGAGTGCAATAACCTCCGCCCTGCACTCAGGATGTACCAGGACAACGGCGTCAGGATACTCCTGCTTGGCCCTCATGACATGCTTCATCGTAAGACGATGATGGGTGTTGCAGTAGCCAGGATACAAGATTATTCGTTTATCCGTTTTGGTAGATACATAATGGCCCAGGTTCCTATCGGGTATGAACAATATCTCATCGTTTGGCACTGCCTCAATGACCTTCAGCGCATTGGCTGAGGTACAGCAATAGTCGCTCTCGGCCTTGACTTCTGCGGAGGAATTCACGTAGCAGACAACCGTAGCATTGGGATACCTGCTCTTCCATTGACGCAGGTTATCGATATTTATCATATCCGCCATAGGGCAGCCCGCGGTACCTTCCGAAAGAAGTACGGTGCGGGAAGGATTCAGGATAGCAGCGCTTTCGGCCATGAACCGCACCCCACACAAAACCACAACCCTGGCATCAAGCTGGGTTGCCTCGCGTGCCAGTTCCAAGGAATCACCTGTAACATCAGCAATGTCTTGAACCTCCGGGCGCTGATAGTTATGTGCCATGATGACAGCATCGAGTTCCTTTTTTAACTCGATTATTCTCAACCATAGCTTACCTTCAGAGAGCACCATTGCCAACGCTTTTTCAACCTCCTGGGTAATGATAGCTTAATCAAATGCATAGCTAGTGTCAACGCAAGGAATCGTCGATGACTAGTCAGGGCAATGCCCCGCGGTAGGAGGTCTGGATTTGGTATTCCTCGTCAACGCGACATGGGCTCGGCTTACGAAAAAGTGAAAGTGAGCTAAAAACAGAGGCATCAGGAGCACCAAGGGTTTATAATAGAGTCACAGTCGGGCAGCCTTAGGGCTCAAGGTGCTTGCTGGCACCTATGCCTGATAGTGGGTACTGGTGCGCAACAGAACTGTATATGCGTTTATTGTGAGTGGGACTGACTGATACTCTGCCCCCCTTCTCTTGGGCAAAACACTTTAAGGTGACTCCCCCCTGTATTTCAAGACACTCGCTGAAGTATAATATCTAGTGTGATGTGTATGGCAATATGCAATTACAGAGGCATAGGGCGATCGTTATGGCACTCAATGCTATAATATGTGATTGGAATGGGACCATAATAAAATATCGGACTGAGAGGCCATTACTGGAAAACGTGGCAGTAGATGTGTTCAAGGCCTCTATCCCCTTTCATCCCTTTAAAATGGCTCGAATCCTTAGGGCGAGAAGAGAGCTCCGGACATTGTACAGGGAGTGGCAACATCATGTTGAAGCAGATTCCGTACGAGAGATATTCAAAATTTACAATGACAAGATAATAAGCGGGACGCCTGTTTCTATAATACGCCGCTCCATCGACGAATACGCAACTCACCAACACACCCAAGCCGCACTCGATCATAGGATTCTCCGTACAATCAAGGAGTGTCACATTGCTGGAAAAACCACGGGTATCCTCTCCGCTGGATATAGATATGGAATCGAAAGGATTCTGACAGTAGCCGGTTATCACGAATACCTCGACTTTTTGGAGGCCGACTATCTTGAGGAAAATGATGGAAAAGCCATTGAATTCCGTCTCGACATCTATACCAGAAAGGCTGACGAGCTGCTGAAGTTGCTAAGTGAACGAAGCCTAGAGGCAAGCAGGGTTGCATATGTTGGTGACAGCGAAGACGATGAGGGCTGCTTTGAAATCGTAGGATATCCCGTGCTGGCTCTATTAGCTCCGGATGAACTAAAAGACAGATACGCTCAAAAGTACAAGGCCTTCGTTCCCAAAGACGAAACGGATTTAATGAACTACTTCAAGTAGACGTTGACATTTCGAACAATAGACAGGCGGTTTGTGATTGCAGTAACTAGCAAACACCACCCGAAAAGGGAGAAATATGACAGTTTATATAGTCTACTTTGAGCCGGTGGGTCGGAAAGGAGAATGCCGGGCTAATCAATCCCTTCTAGATTGCGCACACCGGCTGGGCATGGGTATTGCTAGCCTATGCGGAGGCCAGGGAACGTGCCATTCCTGCAAGATACAGCTTCTAAGCGGAACTGTCTCAGCGCCAACTGGCAATGAACGCGAGGTCTTTTCCTCTGAAGAACTCAAGGATGGCTGGCGCCTAGCGTGCCAGACTTATCCTGCCAGCGACTGCAAGTTGAACGTGCCCTCCGAGTCGATGACCACCACACAGCGGACACAGGTTGAGGGATTGGAGATAACGGTTGCCCCGGAGCCCCCTGTTCAGGCCTATCATTTGAAGCTAGCTGGTCCATCTTTGTCCAACCCGCAAGCTGATGCCGAACACCTGCTGCAAGAGCTAAACCATCAACACCATCTACATTGCAACCGAGTCGACATCGACGTCATGCGCCTTCTCTCTCCCCAGCTACGATCGTGGAAGTGGCAATGTCAGACTTCTGTTCGAGATAACGAAGTGATAGCTCTCGGTCCATGGCCAAGTCGTCAATTAGGGCTGGCCGTAGATTTGGGCACCACGAAAATTGCTAGCTATCTGATTGATTTGAGTGATGGTCGAACCTTGGCCTCTAAAGGTGACATGAATCCCCAGATACGCTACGGCGAGGACATCATCAGTCGTATTAGCAGCGCTATAAAGTCGCCAAAAAAGGGCGTGCAACTGCAGCAAATCACCGTGGAAGCACTCAACCAGTTAGTTGCTGACTTGTGTGCCGATATCCACGCAAACACAGAGGAAATCGTTGAAGCGGTAGTGGTAGGCAATACTGCCATGCATCATCTATTTCTCGGTTTGCCGGTAAGGCAACTTGCCCTGTCACCCTTTGTCCCCGCAGTTACCAGTGCTCTGGACATCAAAGCTCGCGATTTGGGATTACATATTGCGGCTGGGGCCTATGTTCACCTCTTGCCCAACATCGCCGGTTTTGTCGGTGCTGACCATGTTGCCATGTTACTGGCAACCGATGCGTGGCAGGCCGAAGGAATAACATTGGCCCTGGATATCGGGACCAACACCGAGGTTTCCCTGATTGCCGGAGGCAAGATAACCACCGTATCCTGTGCTTCCGGGCCTGCCTTCGAGGGTTATCACATCAAACACGGTATGAGGGCTGCCAGCGGAGCCATTGAAAGAGTACAACTAGCGGATGATAACATCCAGTACCAGACCGTTGATAAAGCTCCACCGGTTGGGATTTGCGGGTCAGGGATACTTGACGCTATAGCCCAGCTCTATCTGGCAGGAGTCATCAACGAAGGTGGCAGAATGTTACAAAGTCACCCTCGCGTCCGTAACGGACAAAAGCAACGCGAGTTTGTGCTGATTGGCGATGAGGAACGAAGCGGGCAACCTGCTATTGTTATCACTCAGCAGGATGTGCGTGAGTTACAACTGGCCAAATCAGCCATTCGCACTGGTATCCAGGTGCTTCTGGACACTGGTGGATACTCTGAAGATGAGATCAGCCAGGTGGCAATAGCTGGGGCTTTTGGCACCTATATCGATGTGTCCAGCGCGATAACAACCGGCATGTTGCCAGCGATACCACTGAACCGCTTTCAGCAGGTAGGTAATGCTGCCGGCATGGGAGCTAAGATGGCTCTAATCTCTCTCAGTAAGCGAGCGGATGGGGCTGCTGTGGCGTCCCGGGTACGCTATATCGAGCTGGCAAGTGCCCCTGATTTCACACAAACCTTTGTTCAGGCAGGCTACCTAGGGCGATACAGGATAAGACATGGCAACAGAGAGAAAATCGACTGACAAGCAGAAGCAGGAGAATCCCCTTTGCATATTACACATTTGAGCCTGACTAACTTCCGTAACTATGTCAGCCTTGATCTGGCATTACCACCGCACATAATGGTAATACAGGGCGATAATGCCCAGGGCAAGAGCAATCTCCTTGAGGCAATCTACCTCCTTGCTACTAGCAAGTCGCCTCGTTCCACCAGTGAGAAAGAGCTCATCAACTGGTCTGCCCTCAAAGATGAGATTCCCGTCTGTCGCCTTATGGCTGATGTTCAAAAGGCCAGGGAAAATCTCAGCCTGGAGCTCGCTCTCAGGGGCAAAGCACCAAACACCAGTCAAGCCGCGGATCCACTCGCCCTGTGGCAAAGTGCAACCAAGGCTGCATTCATCCACAAACGCATACGGGTAAACGGGGTGGTCTGCCGTGCAATTGACCTCATTGGCCAAATCAACGTCGTTACCTTCAGCGTCCAGGATATCAGCATCATTGGAGGTGAACCAGCACTCAGACGCCGCTATCTCGACATCGTGAACTCACAAGTAGATACCCGCTACCTGCGCCAGTTGCAGAGATACCACCGAGTACTCTGGCAGCGCAACCGCCTCCTGCATCAGATAGGGGAGAATCGGGCTGGCCCGGATGAACTATCATTCTGGGACGAAGAACTAGTGCAAACAGGATCATATCTGATGGTCCAGCGAGATCACATGGTAGCTGCGCTCGAACAGTGGGCTCAGGTCATCCATGCCGAACTCAGCGGTGATCAAGGAAAATTGAGCTTAGCTTATCTCAGAAGCATCGATAAGGAGAGGGGTAAGGGAGATTCGCAAATCGAGGAGACCGCCGAGGCATTCACACGATCCCTACGTGCAGCACAAAATAAAGAGATCGCCCAGGGGATATCGCTAGTGGGCCCACACCGTGACGACCTTCGTTTCTTTATCGATGAGGTTGATATAGGAACTTTCGGCTCTCGGGGTCAGCAAAGAACTATCTCGCTTTCGCTTAAGCTTGCAGAGGCCAAGTTCATGTTGCGCGAAACCGGTGAGCACCCGATACTTCTCTTGGATGATGTTCTCTCTGAACTCGACTCGCACAGGCGAAGCCACATGCTGCGATCTGTCGCCGAATACCAGCAAGTGCTAATGACCGCAACAGACCTCGTTCACTTCGATCCTAATTTCCTGGAACAGGCGGTATTATTCAGGGTGAGGCAGGGCTGTATCGAGCCGCTGTCTCACTAAGATGACGACAAGGGGCTGCCTTTACGACAGTATCTTATGACCTCGGCGAAATTGCTAATTCTCGTCTGATTGTTAGTCTCAAGGATTCCATCATACGTGAGGCTAATCCAGGGCTTGCCATGTTTCGCACTGAGCTTCTCTGACATGGCAGCCACCGTTCCCCCTGGCATACAGCCATGCGGCATCACCGAAATCACTCCGGCAAACCTGGGGTCCTCCAACCACTCAATTCCTGCGCCTATGCTCAGAACGGCCTCGCCGCCACATTTTGGAGAGAGATATTGCCCCGACAACTTCAGTAACTCTTTTGGTGTCGGGTCTTTGCCATCAACAAAGTCATCAAAACTCGCAGATACTGTCCGCTCATCCTTATCTAGAAAGAAGTTTCTTATTTGCCCCCTAATAATCCTCTTCAAGTCTCTGTCCATGACGCCGTCCTCGATATTCCTGTGGCCTATGTACTTGAACCACTCCGCTATAGGGGAGACAATAACCTCCAACCCTACCTTCTCGCACTCTCTCACCAAATCGCTATTGCTGAATTTATTGGAGCGCAGGAAAATCTCACCGTTTATCCCCACAAGCGGTCTTCTGGGTTCGCTGCGGTCAATCAGCGACTTGAACCTAACGGTTGCTTCTCTTATAACATGGTCAAGGGTTCCCTTGCTGCGCGTGACATCAGCGACCTTAGACAGGTACTCACTGAAGAGCGCCTCCGTTGTTCCCATCTCTTTCTCGTAGGGGCGAGTGCGCCAAAGCAGTTTCTCCAGATAGTCAACAGCAACAATGCTCCGCCAGGCCAGCCGCTCAAATCCCGCGCCCAGGTTCCAATCATGGTAACCGCTGTTAGAAACGGTGGTTCTTATCGGGAAATCAAAGCCCAAATCACGAAGTATCCTGATCTGCTCCACAGCGTATTTCCCAAAACGGCATGGTCCATATGCCCCCGCCATGAATCCTTCGATATTCTCCAAGTCACCGCCGTTACCATCTTCATACAGGTATCTCATAAAGCCGCCCAGAGTCACCCTGTACGGCAGACACTCCTTACCGGATGTGACTCTGTTGCTGTAAAGTATGTTTCTTTCGTCTGGCTCAGGAAGCACCGCCGCTTCAACCCCAAACGCCTGCATCGCCGCAGCCAGTATTTCCGCGTGTTCACACATTCTTGGCAGTAGAACAATCTTGCTTTCATTAAACCTGATATACGCGAAACGGCGGATATCTCTATCTTGGTCGACAGATTCCAGTGCCCTGCCAGCTCTCGCAAAGCCATTAATGGTATCCACGAAAGCCTCAAGGCGGGTGACAATCCCAGCCTCGGCAGCATGCTCGTCGATCTCCAACTGCCCCAGGGGTTTGCCACCCATGATATCTTCAACAATATTGAGCACAAAGGAGTTCGGCCCACAGCCGAAGTTTGTCAGCACCAACCCATATAGCTGTGGGTCAGCCACTGTCAGGGCAGCACCAGCAATATGTTTACTTTCGTTGAACCAGAATGGACGGTCTGAGTATTCATTGACATCTACTGACTCAAGTTGCATCAGGTCAAGGGGGATTGGCACCACGCCAAGTTGCGCTAACTTCTCAGCTATTCCCAGGTTAGCCCCCGAATCCTGTGACATGTATGACCTGGCAAAGATCACGACGCCCAACCGTCCACTGTGGTGAAGCTGTGTTATCAGCTTCTTGCCAAGCTCGACTTGTGCCACTTCGAAATCACGTTGTGCCTGAATACCAGTACTCGCGGCCTCTTTCCCCTGCTTCCTGCTGAAACCCATCTTTACAGCAACGTCTGCAAGGTTCTTCACCACATCACCGTCGCCCCTGCTAAAGTCGAATATCGGTATCAACAGCCGTTTCCCCATACCTAGAGCCTCGCGAATGATAAATGGGGATGCCTGCACCAGGGGGCAAGCATATTTCTGGTTCTCATCCCCTTCCTTCAGTCCCATCCGTATAACGCACGGGCAAAGAATGTAGTCCGCATTTTCCAGGCTTGCCGCATGGCCGTGAAGAAGTTTGAGGGGGAAACAACTGTCGGTATAGCTTAACTCGACAGCCTGCCCGATGATTTGGTTGTTCGTTTTGCTGGAGAACACAACCTTGGCGCCTAGGGCATTCAAGAAACCTATAAGCAGTGGGGCATAATCGTATATCATGAGGGCCCTGGGGATTCCCACCGAAGGCCCCGTGCCTTCACCCTCTCTATAATCCTTGAACAGCAGCTTCTCACGCTCGTCAAAAGCTGTCTCCACCTTCTCCTGCCCAACTGTGCTGTCAAAGAGATCGCACCTGCTGCCGTAGTACGTCGGTTTCTCGCCGGGTATCTCCATCCGGCTTATGGTGCAATTGTTATCACATTTCTTGCACGTAAAGGTGGAAAGCTTGTAGTCGCTCTCTACAACCTCTTGAAACCCCTTGAACTTCGAAGCCTTGTCCTCCACCTCCTCCTTGGCCAGAAGCGCAGCTCCTATAGCCCCGCTAACCTCCTTATGCTCCGGCACAAGTGTAGTCTTCCCTTCAAGCGCGCTCCTGAATGCAGAGACAACAGCATCGTTATAGAAAACGGCCCCGGTCAATATCACCTTTTCGCCCAGTTTCCTCGTACCCAACACCTTCGATAGATAGTTGCCAGCAATAGAGTTGGCGAGGCTGGCCGTTATTATCTCCAGCGACACGCCCTCCTGCTGGGCTAAGGCCACCGACTGCCCCATGAAAGCAGCACATCTCGACCCCAGGTCGATAGTATGGGGAGCCTCAAACGCCAGATCGGCGAACTCACCATTTTTAACGCTAACACCAAGCTGCTCAGCCAGCTCATCAAGAAAGCTCCCCGTCCCCGCAGCGCACGCCTTGTTCATCTGATAATCAACGACTACTCCGTTACGCTTTATAACGAGCTTCGAGTCCTGCCCCCCAATTTCAATAATATCCGCATCAGGCTCAATCTCCGCTGCAGCCCGCGTCTGAGCAGTGATCTCATTTCTTATTAAATCTGCGCCAATAAAGCTCCCAACTAAATATCTACCTGAACCCGTAATACCCGCTCCCGCTATCCTGGCATTATCTCCAATATCCCGAATCAGGTTACGAAAGACATCCTTTATGGCCTCTACAGGCTTCCCCGCTGTCATAAGGTAGTTCTTCGCCACCACTTCGGTGCCCGATTCATCGAGTATGACCGCCTTAGTGCTGGTCGAGCCAATGTCCACACCCAGATATCCCGTGAACGGCCTCTCTATCTTCGGAGCGGACCAGCCGTCCTGCTGCGTCACCCTTTCCAGATTCGGCATTTTATAGTAGCGTTGCTTGCTATCAGCCTCCGCTGGAATAACCACCCTTGAACACTTCCCGGATTCCCTGGAGAGCAGGGCGGAGCCCAGAGCCTCAACATAGAGGTAATTCTCAGGGACTATGATATCTACCGGGGACCCGTTTCGCGCGGATAGCGTCTCGTTTAGCGCTCTCAACATCGCACTGTTTGCTGCGACTCCGCCAACGAAATAGATCGGCTCCTCGAAAGCACCCTTCTTCAGCGAGGCAACCATTCGGGCAATGCTCTCACATAAGGCATAGAGCATCGCTGCCATCGGCACGCCCTTCTGCTGCAGATGAATAAGGTCAGTCTTGGCGAAAACGCTGCACCGGGCAGCTATCCGCGGCGGGCTTCCCTCACATTCCAGCGCTATACGGGCAAAATCCTCGAGGCTGATCCCAATGCGGTATGCCTGCTGCTCAAGGAACCTTCCCGTCCCTGCAGCACAGAGAGGGTTTGATTCCACATGCCATGGCTTTTTTAGCCCATCCACAAGCGCCAAGACAAAAGAGCTTTGCCCGCCGATTTGGATGATGGTCTTCACATCAGGATGGGACTGCAGAAGTCCATAGGCGATTGCCAGTGAACTGCTGTATTCGGCCCAGTCGAGTTCCTTGGGTATCGCGATGCTGCCGGAGCCGGACACACCGGCCGTGGGGATTTCGTGGAGGGGGAACTTCTCGGAGAGTCTGGAGATGAGTGCGGCAACTGCTGCCTTGGGGCTGGCGGTTATTTTCTCAACGTCACAAAAGACCGCCTTGCCATCTTCAGTAACAAGCGCCGCTTTGACAGTAACGGAGCCTATATCCAGACCTAATGAGTAACTCATTACTTGTCTATCTGTTTACTCATCTTATCATATCTTATCACAGATTGTAGCATATGAATAAGTTATCTTAAAGAGGCAAAGGCACCTTTTTGGTAAAATTTGTTAGAACGTTTTCAGTTGAGACTTGACAAACCCGGCGAAAAATGCTAAAAGTCAACAGTCCGTAATTAATCAAAGACTGTATCGGACTTAATCCCATTGTTAAGTTCATATCTGAGTCTATAGCAGTCCGCTAGTCCACAATATTGGGCTGAATAATCGGAATTCAACGGGAGGGCTATATGGAAGAGTCCACACTGATACTCACATATGCAGGCCTAGGGCTCGTGGTGATGATGATCGGGTTTATAATTTTCCTTCAGGGCACTATCCTTGAACATCCCGAGCAGCAACAAACCCTGGGGCGACGGGTAAGAAACATAGGCACCGGCCTTTTCGCTATTGGACTTGCCTATGTCGTCGGTTGCATCGTCATAGCAATTATATAATAGCCCCCGTCGTCATTAGTTCGTTATCATGATGTGCTGGACTCAGCATCTTCAACTGCCTTTCAAAAAGTCCAACACTTCCTTATTGAACCTGCTCCTCATTTCCATATTGAACGCGTGCGATCCACCCTCAATCTCGACCAGCCTGGCATTGGATATCCGGCTCGCTATCTCCTCTGAGGAACCAGGAGACACCATTTTATCCTCCGTTCCAGTCATCACCAGAGTCGGGGCTTCAATCAG
>DAOUTY010000244.1 GCA_030668425.1 Chloroflexota bacterium | reverse complement strand
TAACAGTGACGCAGTTTTGCCCCCTTATTGATCATGCAACGACCCGCAGTTTATACGTGACATAAAAAACTACGTGCCCTGCATCTTGTGCAAGCCACGCAGCCAACCTCTATATACGGAAATGGTACCCCTGGGGTGACTCGAACACCCGACACGCGGTTTAGGAAACCGCTGCTCTATCCTCTGAGCTACAGGGGCCCACTTGCAATTGTCGAACAGTGCCCCTGACTGCAATCTTTGGTGGAGATAGGGGGATTCGAACCCCCGACCTCTGCGATGCGAACGCAGCGCTCTCCCAGTTGAGCTATATCCCCTTTCACCTGCTGAGAGGATAGCAAAAGCCAGCATAGCTGTCAAGCGAAGCTGGAATGAGACCATGTCTGAGCGAGGCATTCCCTCCCAAGTGGCTTTGCTCTGGAACCTCAATGATGCGGACTGGGGGCAAAGGTGGGTTAGGGGGGAGGTTTTCTTCTCTGCCTGTCGCCTTCAATTGTTCTCAATGTGTGTTCATCAGTGCCGAAATGATGTGCTATCTCGTGTAGTACCACTCGTCTAATTTCCTCCTCAGCCTCACCCCATGAACGGCAGCGGGACTCGATGGGTTTGCGGAAGATTGTTATTTTGTCGGGGAGCACCATGCCGTATCCCCTCCCTCGTCTGGTATGAGGCACACCCTCGTAGAGTCCCAGTAGCCCATACTTGCTTCTGATGTTGGACTTTGTGAGTTGTGATGGGCTTGGCCAATCTGCCACTCCTACATCTAGATTCTCCAGCTTGTCCAGGAACTCCGGGGGCAGTTCATCGACGACCTTTATCACTAGGTCATAGAACCGCTCTCTTCGCATTTGCGCACGCGCTTGGGCGTCATGGTGCCTGAGCCCAGCGGGTCTTTCGACAGGCCTGTGTTCCTCTGACATGATATTCGACCTATGCCCTCAGATTTCCCGGAGATGAACGATATGTGCCTCAGCTTTGCCTGAGCTAATCGTGAGCAGGGCTACGGTCCCTAGTCTCTGTTGATAGTAGGGAAAGGTTGCGCTGCCAGGGTTCACCAGAAGAGACTTCCCGACAGTCTGCACGATATCTCTGTGAGTATGCCCGAAGACGACAATATCAGGCGCTTTCTGGAGATCATGTTTTTCAGGGTGTATTATCAGGTCGCGAGCCCAGTACTGCGACGAGTGTATGAGGTACAGGTTGAGTCCCTCAACGATAAGGTTTTGCACTTCATTTATCCGGTTGTCCTGTGTCTCATAGTCATCATCACCCCTGGCTGCTAGCACTGGAGCTAAGCTTTCCAGTTCATCCAGCACGGAGACAACGTGGATGTCTCCAGCATGAAGAATAAGGTCGACGCCACTGAATGCCTTTGCTACGTGATGCGGTATTGCTTTGGCTACATCAGGGATGTGTGTATCAGAAATGAGCCCAATGCGCATAAATAGTATTCTACTCTCGTAAGGACATCTGGATTTCTCAGTATGTATTCAGTATGTCTCTTGATTGGCCTTGAGCTTTGCGAGGAGCGTGTCAGCCTGCTCAGTCTATCCTCTTGCCGAACCCTGGCGCCCCGCAATCGTAAATCTCCTCTACCTTGACCTTGATCACTGCATAAGGAGCCGACATGCCCAGTTTCTTCATCGTTTCTGTGCTTTTTTCGAAAAGTGGCCCCTCGGTGATGATCTCAGCGGTGCCGGAAAAGCGCAGGCATTGCATCTTAGATAAATCGCCAATTATGATGGCTACCTTGGGGTTCATCTTGATATTCTCGAACGTGCGCTTCCCCGCCGACTCGCTAAAGATGATGTGCTCGTCATCCAGGACCCTCGTGGTTCCTTTAGGAGCGACGCTGGGTATGCCATCGGGGGTAGCGGTGGCAATGAAGGCAGGCTGCCCCTTTACCAGCGCTTTCATTTCTTCGGTTATTTTTGCCATTCCTTTCCTCCGTGTTTCAAATTGTCTATCTTTTTGGAGCACTAGTCAATACCTGCATCACCTTGTGCAGATTTACGGCTGGCGTCGTTTGAGGAACCTCCCCCTCGGTTGTAATGAAAAAGCTGCTGCTATCGCCTGTATCAAATAGCTCCAGCGTTGCCTTTTCGACATCTTCAGTGGACCCGAGCAAGCTGGATGTGGGTATACATCTGCCGAAAAGCCTTGCGCTGGACGATCGTAGTTTGGTTATATCTGAGATGTGATTTGCCAAAGAGAAGCCATCTGCTTCCAGCTGGAGGAAATCGTGAAGTCTCTCTACATGGACTTTGCCGGTATGTATGATTAGAGGGGTGTCGTAGAAATGTAGCAGGTTGCGCAGGGTTTTCAGCACTGGCTGAATCTTGGGATAGTGGTCTGGCTTGAGTGAGGCTAAGTCAGCATCGGCCAGGATTATGGCATCGAACTTGAGTTCGCCGTAAGCCCTTGCCATTGTTAAGGCGATTTCCCCGGAAAGGTCGACCAGCTTCTGAAATGCTTGAGTGTTCGTTTCTGCAGTGGATACGAAGGCATCTCCCGCGAGGTGCCTCCCTAAGGTTATCGGACCAGTGATCACCCCCAGCATTGCCATCTCTCTCCCCATGGTCTGAGTAAGTCGCCTCGCCGCTTCGAGCACCACGGGAATTCTGCCCCTGTTCTCGATCCCGGAGACGTCTAAAGCATCCAAGTCCTCGTCGCTGGTCAAGGCAGAGGAAACAACCTTGGGCGGCAGTTCTTCCTGCCACGAGAGTTGACAGCCGCAGGCCT
>DAOUTY010000103.1 GCA_030668425.1 Chloroflexota bacterium | reverse complement strand
CGAGAAATACGTCTGCAGAGACGGCCCCGTCTTTACCTTCGAGCAGATCTCCAACTTCATCGAGCAGTTCTAACACCGTATACACCTACTCACAGTCTAGATGTGGTGGGTCTCATCTATACTGCCCCTTCCACCGCTGAGTGAACAACTCGGATTTATAGATAGTGCATAGGTTATACTGTTTACTCAGCAGGCAGATATATTAAAAGGAGGGTACATGGATTATCGACAGATGACCGCGCCCTGTGGATTGGATTGCTTCAACTGTCCGATGTACTTGGCAAATGAGAACGAGAAGCTAAGAACAGCGATTTCCAAGAACATGGGTATTCCCTTTGAGAAAGCGGTGTGCAAAGGATGCCGCAACGAAAAGGGAACGATACCTTTCCTCGGCATGACTGAACCGTGCAATGTATACAAGTGTATCGAGAAAAAGGGACTCAGTTACTGTTGCGACTGTCCGGACTTTCCCTGTGACCATCTTCATCCATATGCTGAGATGGCAGCCCAGAGGCCACACAATACCAAGGTTTTCAATTTGTGCTTGATAAAGAAGATGGGATTGGAATCATGGGCAGAAACCAAGGCAAAAAGCGTAAAGGACACGTATTTCAAGGGGGAATTCAAGATATAGCGCCAGTGGCCAAGCCCCAACCTTATTACTTGCGTTGAAAAGCCCCACTCTTAGTAATAAGGGAACTTCTTCCTGTCAAGACCGCAACCTACTCGATTTTTTTTATGAACTCACGCAGGTTTTGCTCGTCCCTCAACCTGACTGGGAAAACCGTAGGCTGTTTCTCAAAACGTGGCACGTTTACCGCAAAATCGCTGGGTATGACTCCCGTAGGACAGATGTTGAAGCACTCCTTGCAGGTAGGGCATGTTTTAAAAGCTATATCCGGGAAGAAGACTACCTGCCTTTCCGTGCCCCTCCCCACAAAGCCAAGAACGTTCGCGCCCTTCACTTCCGCACAGTAGCGCACACACAGGCCGCATAGTATACAGAAGGTCGCGTCTCTATCAAGCCTGGTTTTGTCCACCTCATATCTCTCCGCTAACTCCTCTTTCAAACCGGGGGAGCGAGCTCGGAGTAACTCCAGGATCACCTTACGAATCTTCTGCACACGAGGAGATTCCGTCTCCACAACCAGACCCTCCTCCACAGGATAGACACAGGAAGCTACTATTCTTGATCTCTCGCCTTTTTTAATCTCCACGCTGCAAAGGCGGCATGCGCCGTAAGACGCTAGTCTATCGTCGTAGCACAGAGTAGGGATTTTGATTCCCACTTCCATTGCCGCCTGAAGAATGGTCATCCCCTCCTTAGCCTTAACTTCCTTTCCGTCTATACTCATAGTAACCTGTTTCACTGTTCACTCCCCTTCTCACGAGTTACTTCCCTCTTCAACGGCGGAGGCGGGACAGGTTCTCCCGACAGCTTTGTCACTGCATTGAAGCGAGTGGGACAGAGGTCAAGGCAAGTGCCACACTTGGTGCACTTACCTTGATCGATCACGTGGATCAATCCCTTATCACCGGAAATCGCTCCGACAGGGCAATTCCTCAGGCAAATCATACAAGCCTTACACTTGTCCGGCTCAATATAGAAGGAGATTAAATCCTTGCAGACCTTGGCCGGGCAACGTCTCTCCTTTATATGAGCCTCATACTCATCGCGGAAATACTGGATCGTAGTCAATACGGGGTTCGGGGCGGTCTGCCCCAGTGCACAGAGTGAAGCATCCTTGATCACATCGGACAGGTCTTGGAGCAGTTCGATGTCGCTCTCACGCCCCTCACCACTTACGATTCGCTCCAGAATCTTATGGTAATGCCGCAACCCCTCCCGGCAGGGTACGCACTTGCCGCAGGATTCATCGCTAAGGAAATTCACGAAGTAGCGGGCAACATCCACCATGCAGTTGTCCTCATCCATAACAATCATCCCGCCGGAGCCCATCATGGCGCCCACTTTGCTTAGTTCATCGAAATCAACAGGCTTATCCAGAAACTGCTCGGGAATGCAGCCGCCCGAAGGGCCTCCTGTCTGGACCGCCTTGAACTTTTTGCCATTTAAAATACCACCGCCGATATCGTATATTATCTCCCTCAGAGTTGTGCCCATGGGGACCTCGACTAGCCCCGTGTTGTTCACTTTGCCCACCAGCGAGAATATCTTGGTTCCCTTGCTGCCCTCCGTACCGATGGAAGTATACCAGTCAGCACCTTTACTAATCACCAGAGGCACATTAGCCCATGTCTCGACATTGTTCAGATTGCTGGGTTTTCCCCAGATTCCGCTAACCGAGGTTCGGATGTACTTGGGCCTCGGCTCCCCGACCCTACCTTCGATCGCGCTCATCAAGGCACTCGACTCTCCCGAAACAAAGGCACCGGCACCTCTTTCAACCTCGACCGTAAAGTCGAATCCAGAATTCATGATATTCTTTCCTAAAAAGCCGTATTCCTCAGCTTTCTCGATAGCACATATAGTATTTTCAGTAGCCAGGGGATACTCCTGTCTTACATAGACGAAGCCCTTGTGGGCTCCGATGGCATAGGCGCCAATGGTAAGGCCTTCCAACACACTGTGTGGGTTTCCTTCCATAAGTGATCGGTCCATGTAGGCGCCAGGGTCTCCTTCATCACAGTTTACGATGACATATTTGACATCGCTGGGAGAACTGCGGGTCGTTTGCCACTTAACCGCTGCCGGAAAGCCTCCCCCTCCCCTGCCCCGAATATTCGCCTTTTTAACCTCATCCATCACCTGTTCAGGAGTCATTTGACACAGTGCTTTAGCAAGAGCCTCATAACCACCAATAGCGATATAGTCATCTATACTTTTGGGATCAATAAATCTATTCTTGCCAAAGACGATCCGGGACTGATGCTTGTAAAACGGTATGTCCGATTCCTTGACTGATTTCTCGCCCGTTTGGGGATCTTCATAGGTAAGGCGCTCGATTACCTTGTGCTGAACCAAGGTCTCGGAAACGATTTCAGGCACATCCTCGACTCTTACTCGAAGGTAGCAGATCTCCTCGGGGAGGATAACGATGACAACACCTCTCTCGCAGAAGCCGTGGCACCCGGTTGCCTTGACTCCTACCTCTACATCAACACCTTGCCGTTTGACCTCCTCCGTGAATGCCTGGAAAACTTTATCACTACCGTATGCTTGACAACCTGTTCCTCCGCAGATAGTAACCATGGTCTTGTTCGGATCTATTCCCGAGACGATTCGTTTCCTTAGCTGCTCCATGTCATCCAACGAACCAATTCTCTTAGCCATTAAGACTCTCCTTACGCGCACTCATTTAGGAGCTTCTCCAGTTCAGGCGTCGATGGCTTACTGTGGTATTCCCCGTCTATTACTATCACCGGGCCTAAAGCACAACAACCCAAGCAGTTTACCGTTTCGAAACTGAAGCGCATGTCCTTTGTAGTTTCCCCGGGGTCTATGTTCAGTAATTGCGATGCCCTGTCTGAAAGTGTCATAGAGCCACGCACATGGCAGGCTGTGCCCATACAGACTCTGACCAGATGGCGCCCTCTCGGGACCAAGCTGAAAGCTTTGTAGAAGGTTGCAATCTGATATATCCGGTTTATCGACACACCCAGCCGCTCGCTCAGCCATAGAAGAGCTTCTTTGGGAAGCCAGTTATATTCCCGCTGAATCTCCAACAGAATTTGAATCAACTGGCTGTCATTTTTACCGTGTTTATCTATAATCTCGTCAACCTTGCTTGCTGTTGCAATCACCTTTCTCATTACCTCCTCACGTTCATGTGGCTCAACACCGTGTGACAGCTTTGATCCAAAAGACGCAGAAGAACGACCAGCCAAGGATTCCAGAGCATCCATTACAACTTCTGTCTGAGTTTTATAACCATGAGTCTCCCTGAGCTCGCTCAAGAGCTCCTCCTGTGCCTCCGTCATTCGGATTCCGACGAACTTGGACTTCTTATCTCTCTTTCTCATCTGTTTAACAGTTTAACAGAAACGGGCGGAGATGTAAAAACAACAAGGGACAGGCACTAACCTATCCCGTGCAGGAAGAGACAAAAGCAGCGGCGAAGTAACAAGAACACTCAAGCGCAGCTAAGCGATAAAGCAATAAATAGCTGGGGCACGGCATGCCGTGCCCCAGCTATCAATATCACCGCACAAACCTTGGCTGTAAGCCATCCAACTATTGGCTAAACCTACCGATTCGTCTTCAGGAAGCCCGCACTTTCACGCTTAGCTGGCACTTATCTCAGCAAAAGACTCTGGGAAGTATCTGCCTGCGCCTACCGACCGCAAGCCAGCTACGAGTTCAGAGCTAGCGGCCCTCTTGGGGATAAAGCCGTATGCTCCCAGATTCTTGGCAGCAATCACGTTTTCTTCCTCCCCATACTGTGTCAGGATCAGGACCTTCGTCTGGGGGCATTCCTGGCATATGCGCTTCGTGGCTTCCAGGCCGCTCATCTTGGGCATGACTATATCCATCAGCGCCACGTTCGGCATCAGCCTCATCGCCTTCTCAAAGGCGTCCTGGCCGTCAACAGCCTCGCCTACCACATGGATGTCTTTATGCAGCCCGAGAACCGCACATATTCCATCCCTGACCATAGTATGGTCATCTGCAACTAGCACCTTCAAAATCCTCGTCGCTTCTTGCAGCAGGCACTTGATCCTGGGAATCAGTGAAGCTGGCTCGACTGGCTTTGCCACATAGTCTTCGGCCTCAAGCTGCATTCCCTCAAACCTTCTCCATCCCTTGATCGACCGTTCCTCATACCGGGCGTCAATCACCATCAGCGGTATGTCTTTATGCCGTGGATGACTCCTCAACCATTGATGCAGGGCAAAGGCATGTCCCGCCGGGGCGAGCGTACCCAGAACCACGATGTCAGGGACTAAGCCCACCATCTCCTGTGCCTGAGCCTTGCTGGAGGCAGTCATAACGTTGTATGACTTGCCCTCCAAAGTCATCCGGAAAGCCTCCATGAAATCAGGTTCGTCATCTATGATCAGAATCTTCTCTTTCTGCTTCTCTTTCTGCTCCTCTTTCTTCTTCATTTTCCTCGCCTCCTTCAGCTAGATTTGATTATCATGCCCCGAGCGGCCATTCCCGGGGAAGCGGCATCTCACGCATGCGTACCGGCTGTTTGAGCCGCTTCCAGAATATCGGGCACTATTCCTTCGTTGCCCACCGCCATAATGTGAACGCCGTGGCAAAGCCTTTCCTCCTTTATCGTTTGTATAAACCTCGCAGCGATCTCGATGCCTTTTTGAAGCCCTTTCCCCTTCTCCACATCAGCCAGCTCATCGATAATTGACTGAGAAACAGTTATTCCTGGGACATTTGCGTTCATATACTTAGCCATCCTTGCAGAGGATAGGACTATGATACCGGCCAAAATTTTAACATCGAACTGGGAGGCGTACTGCATAAACCTGCGCAGGCTTCCCAATTCGAAAATACCCTGTGTCTGGAAGAACTGCGCTCCGGCAGCAACCTTCTTATCAAATTTAACCAGCTGTGGTTCGATGAAATCCGCCTCGGGGTGCACCGAGGCACCTATACAGAACTTCGGCACTCCCTTGAGCTCGTTCCCTTCCATATCCGTACCAGATTCCATGGTCCTGATTACCCTCAGGAGCTGCACTGAATCCAGGTCGAATACAGGCTTCGCCTCCTTATGATCTCCTACATCGACAGCATCGCCAGTCAGACAAAGCACGTTACAAATGTCCCGGGAGAAGGCTAGGAGAAGCTCAGCCTGAATCGCTAGGCGGTTACGATCACGGCAGGTGATCTGAAGGATTGGTTCGCCGCCGCGCTCCTTCACCATTAGACAGCCGCCTATCGAGGGGAAGCGCATCATGGAGCTTTGATGGTCGGTAATATTTATGGCATCGACTTTGTCCTTGAGCAGGTCTATGTGATGGGCCATCTCCGAAACATCTGCCCCCTTGGGTGGCCCGACCTCCGTCGTTACCAGAAACTCACCTGAGTTAAGCTTTTCCTCAAACAGGGAGCTACTCATTGTTCACCCCTACCTCAACAGTTGCTTTACTCACTATCCTTCTCGGCCTGGGGATAGTCCGGAAGTTCCTCGGAGGATAGTACCGCCGCATGTTATCCAACTGTTGTAATCTCTCCAGCCGCTGGTAGATAAGAACCCAGGCACAGTCCATGTCTTTGTTCGCCTCGCATTTACCGTTCTTGGTGCCGGCACAGGGGCCGTTGAGTATTCCTTTTGTGCACCTGGTGATGGGACAAATGCCGGCAGTATCTCCCAACCTGCAGTCGCCGCACGCAGTACACCGTTCATCCCATACTCCCCACTCCTTCGGCATACCCATAAAGTAGGT
>DAOUTY010000035.1 GCA_030668425.1 Chloroflexota bacterium | reverse complement strand
TTCTAATTACTTTTAGGGGTTTTGTTGTCCCTTAATCCCCCTTTTATGGGGATTTTTATAGATTTATAGATATTTTAGGCATACTACGCCCTCATCATCGCTAACTCTTTTTGCACCAGATACAAGTTGGCCAAAGCAAACAGGCTGAACACTTGAGCTGTGTTTTTAGCCAGGCCTTTGTATCTCACCTTTCGGTAATTCCATAGACTCTTTTTGCCCAACAACTTCCCAGGATTCTACCGACTAAAAGTTGACAGTAACTGTGTGATTTCATCAGTTTGACCTCGAGGCAGCGAAGTGATATCCTCATAACCACTGAGCCAGACACCAACTTGGGATCTGAGTGAACTGTTTGTGGCTCAATTTGCATCAAACAGCGGTAAGGGAGAAAAACATCAATGAGTTTCCTGAAGAAGCTCTTTCATCGCCCCCCACAGTCCGCCCTCGAGCTCGGCCGCAATGATATCTGTTGGTGTGGTAGCGGGAAGAAGTACAAGCACTGCCATTATGACTCGGACCAGAGGCACTTCGCTAGCATCCGCAGTTCTGCTTGCAAGCAGTCTACCTGAAGCAGATAGGTAGAGGTGGGTTCACCTCTTGGGTAACATCTCCCAAATAGGAGTAGGGCGGAAGTCTATCTAACCGCACCAACCTCACACTCAATTACAGCTTTGTAATTACACTTTGCACGAACGTCGTCCCGCTTACTTCTGAAAATCCCCTCTGTCTTGCCAGAATTGCTGTTTTGGGGGTTCTACTTATCTCCTAGACCATTGGCCTGACAAGAATTCTGCCGGACACGCTCTGTAGGGCGGGGAAGTAAATAGCCACAAATCCCGGGCAGCAGCGCGATTTTGGGAAATCGTCACTAAGCATCTTATCATGTCTCCTGCCTATCTAAACGAACTTGCCTTTCTTTTCCCGATTCATACTTCTGGTGGCTACAATATCTGCGCCGGTGCCGGCGATATCTCTAACTATCACATCAGACATCTTCACAGGTGCCCGCCGTTCGATATCTGTGAGTTCTTCAATCACCCTGAATAGCAATCGCTTTGGGATTGGTCTATCGGTGCGAACAGGAAGCATCGCCCACTTTGCCCCTTTGATAGGGATCGTTGTGGTCAGTATGCGCATCGGCTCGCCCAGCTCCTGCGACACAAATTCCTGCCCTTTTTTACATTTGGTTCCTTCCATAGAAACCACTTCGCCGTCTTTAAGCTCCACATCGATCTCGCATCCGATGGGACATGTAACGCAGGTGAAGTGTTTCTTCTCTACATCCATCCTTATCTCTCTGTTATATTGACCTCGATGGACTCAGTGATGTCCTTCAATTTGTCCCTGGGTACTTTCACTCTAATCATTTCGTTCGGCCTGGCGTATAGCTTCTTAATATGCATTTCAAGAGGGGAAATGTCTATGCTCAAGGGGCTCTCGATTGGCTTTGCCGACCTGATGAACAGGATGAGGTCATCTTGGAAAGAATAACGCTGAGGGAAGAGCACTCTCACATTCTCTCCCGGAATTACTTCAACTGAGGGTCTCTCTTTCTTCCAGTCTCCTGTCGCGTATCTTGCGGCGTTCCTACCGGCGGTCATGCCAGTTTGGGCAACATAATCCACCAGGTCAAATACGGTGGAGACATTGCCGCAGGAGAATACTCCGGCCACTGCCGTTTCCATTGTCTCTGTGGTAGCTGGTCCTTTTGTAATTGGGCTGAGTTCTATCCCAGCTCCTTTCGATAGCTCATTCTCGGGGATTAGTCCCACGGAAAGAAGCAGGGTATCGCAGGCTATGAACTTTTCACTACCTCCGATTGGCTGCATTTTCTCGTCTACTCTGGATACCACGACACCTTCTAGCCGCTCCTTGCCTCGTATCTCTGTCACCGTGTGAGACAAATGGAGAGGGATATCGAAATCGTTGAGGCACTGAACGATGTTTCTCTTCAGCCCTCCGGGGTAATTCATAATTTCATAAACGCCTTTCACTTGAGCGCCCTCAAGAGTGAGCCTCCTCGCCATTATCATCCCGATGTCTCCCGAGCCCAGGATAACAATCTCTTTTCCGGGAAGATATCCGTCGATATTGACAAATCTCTGAGCCACCCCCGCGGTATATATTCCGGCAGGGCGAGTGCCCGGGATGCCGATACTTCCCCGGGCGCGTTCCCGGCATCCCATAGCAAGCACAACACTTTTCGATTCTATCTGGAAGATACCTTTCTCGGGATTTACTGCTGTAATAGCCCTATCCGGCGTGAGGTCAATTACCATTGTATTCAAGAGGCGGCGCACGTTTGTTTTCTCTATCTCTTTGATAAGGCGCTCCGCGTACTCGGGGCCGGTGTAGTCTTCTTTGAACTGCTCCAGACCAAAGCCGTTGTGTATGCACTGTTTCAGGATGCCACCCAGCTCCTCCTCCCTTTCAAGAAGAAGCACCTCCTTGGCGCCACTTTCATGAGCACTCAGTGCGGCAGTAAGCCCGGCAGGCCCGCTGCCTATTACAGTCACATCAGCTTTCATTCGCATCCCTAACCGGTCTTTCAAAACCGACAGATACCCTGTTTATGCCGTCATGTTATCTTGGGGTATCCCGTGATTTCAGCTATTTTATTGTGTAACGGGGAAAGCGTGGGATAAACCTTCTTGTACACTTCATTAAACAACCTGTCATAGACCTTCGCGTTCTCCTCGTGGGGAGTGAAGGTCTCCTTTACCCTGACCATACTGTCCACTGCTTTGGAGAAGCTGTCATAGATCTTCAGGGCAACAGCGGCATCGATTGCGGCGCCCAATGCTGAAAGGTTGCTTGTATGCATTCGGCACGTGGGAAGATTAAGGATATCAGCGGTGATCTGCATGATTTCATCGCTTTTTGAGCCTCCGCCACCAGCTCTCAACTCTCTTATTCTGCTGCTGGAACGCTTCTCCATTATTTCCTTCAGTCGCCGCAATTCGTATGCAATGCCTTCAACAATTGCTCTGTAAATGTGCGTCCTCGTGTGCTCACCGGAGAATCCTATTATGGCCCCCTTAGAAGAGGGGTCATTCTCACGTGGATGCCAGTAGGGCTGGAGGATTAAGCCCATAGAACCGGGAGGGATTTCCCCCATCTTCCTGTTCAACAAGTCCTCCGGTTCTATCCCCAGTTTTTCCGCCTCTTCCTCCTCATATTTGGCGAACTCTCTCTTAAACCAGGAGACCATCCAGTATCCTCTCCCCACGAAACCTTCGAGCGCCCACTGGTTTGGAATTGCTGCTCCCCAGGTGAAGAAATCCATCTTAGGGTGCTCAACAAATTTGCTGGAGAGCAATTCGATGACCGCGGCTGTTCCGTAGCTGATTTCAGCGACATCATCACCTATCACGCCAGCGCCCAGCAGTTCGGACTGTTTGTCACCTGCGCCGATGATTACGGGGAGCCCCTGTGGTATCCCGAATTCTCTCGCTCCGTCTTCCGAAATCGTGCCGGCAATCTCAGTTGGCGAAACAAGCGGAGGCAGCTTATCCCTCTCTACCCCGAAAATCTTGTATACCACCTTCCAGGGATGCCACCGAAGTCCCTTAAGGTCGATGGGGAACAGCCCCACTATCATGGAGGAGCAATCCTTGAACTCGCCGGTTAATGCGTGAAAGATATGAGATGAGACAGTGAGGAATATGTGCGTCCTCTGGTAACTTTCCGGTTCGTAGACCTTGAGCCAGTTAAACTTTGACCTTCTCTGATATTCTTTTAGCTTCGATGCCATTCCTGAGATTCTGAAGGCCAGTGATAGTAAGGGCCCACCGGGGAGCTTGAGTCCCTCTGTTTTACGCTCGTCAAGCCAGGTGATTGCGGGACGGACAGGTTTCCCACCTTCGTCAACGGGCACGATTGTGCTTCTGTGGGATGTGATAGCGACAGCAACGAACTCATCTCTGGGAACACGGGAGTTCTCCACCGCACGTCTCGTCACCTCCTTGGTGATCCTCAGATACTCCTCTGCATCCTGCTCGGCGAAATCAGGTTGGGTGGCGAAATACGGGCTCACAGAATACGCCTCGCCATATACCTCATCCCCTCTCTCATCGAAGATGAACGCCTTTATATTCTGTGTTCCCCCGTCGATGACAATGAAATATTTCATTTCTTCACCTGCTTTGTTTTTCCACTCAGGATAAAAGATTCGCCTCCGCTCTTTGTCACCAGTTCCTTTTCAATACTTCTCTCCCTGCTGATGATCTCCAGAACCCTCGGCATGCAGAAGCCGCCCTGGCATCTTCCCATACCGGCTCTTGTTCTTCTCTTGATGGCATCGACGCTCTTTGCGGGAATACCTCTGTGTAACGCATCTACAATCTCGCCTTCGGTAGCGTTTTCACAGCGGCAGACGATATGTCCGTACAGAGTGTTAGTTCGGATAAGTTCCTCTCTTTCCCTATGATCCAATTCGGAAAAACGTTTGCCTCTTTTTCTCTTCGGTTCAAAGTGTGTATTCTCAGCGGGATGCCACTCTTGTATGATGATTTCCTTCACCCTTTCGGCGATAGCGGGCGCTGACGCAAGCCCCGGTGATTGAATGCCGGCAGCGTAGACTAACCCCTTCACCTTTTTAGAAGGCTCGATAATGAAGTCCTCCTTGTATGTCGCCGCTCTGCATCCGGCGAAATGAGTGATGATCTTACCTTTGTCGGGCTTCTCGTAGCGAGGCTTTAGTCGCTCAAGCACTGGCGCGAATCTATTGAATAATGCTTCAAGCCCCGCAGATGTGGTGGAAACATCCTCTCTATCACATACCTCCTCTGCCGTTGGCCCGAACTGAAGATTGCCATCAATCGTGGGGATGATGCCTCCCCCTTTGGAATATTGGCTTCTTTTTTCTGCGACCATGCTAAACGAAGTTAAAACTGTTTGCGCTGGCTGGTAAGACTTATCAAAAATGATTGTTTCTCCCTTTCTGGGATGAATGGTGAAGAACCTGTCTCCAGCGAGTTCGGCAATCCTGTCGGCATACATTCCCGCGGCGTTTACCAGGATATGCGTTTTAATAGTTCCTCTTGTTGTATTTACAGCTTTGATATTTCCTTCCTCGGTTTGGACTCCTGTTACGCTTGTATTCAGGAAGAACTGCACTCCGTTTGCCATTGCGTTCTCGGCATAGGCAATGATAAGTTCAAATACAGAGATGATGCCTGTGTTCCACACAAGCACACCCCTCCTGACATTTGGGGCAAGCCCCGGCTCAATCCTGTCCAGTTCTGCTCTGTTCAGCTCCTTTGGATCTGGGTCTTTCTGTTTCGTCGCGATTTCCACTACGACGGGAAGCAGTTGTTCTTCATCGGGGTTTTCAGCCACAACAAGGGTCCCTATCCGTTTGAAATCGACGTCGAGCTGGCTGGCAACCTCATCGTACATTGCGTTTCCCTTGTAGTTCATCTCCCATTTCAGCGTGCCATGTTCGGTAGCGATGGCGGGATGTATCATGGCGTTGCTATGTGCTGTTTGGTCTATTCCCAGGTCATCATGCCTTTCAATAACCGCCGTGCTCAGGTTGAATCGAGAGAGTTCCCGGGCTACTGCCAGGCCAATTACTCCCCCACCGACGATAACAACGTCGAACTCTTTGCCGGTAAGCTCATCGGATACCTTTTGAGGCAGGGCGAAGGGTTTCCTGCCGGGATAGTCGATTTCGTTTACCACCCCTCTGACCTGCTCAAAGCCAGCAGAGATATGCCCGGCATCCACAGCACTTTGATTCGAAGGGAACCGCCCGTCAAGTCTGGCAACGCTATCTTCAATGGATACTGCTGCCTTTTCACCAGTGGCTTTTTCTATCTCACCCTGTATGGTTCGTGCCAGCTTCTCCTCATTCATCGATAATCTGCTCCGAAACAAGTTCAGCTATATCTTTCATACCTATATCGGACAAGACGGCTTTGCAGGTAGGGCACGCTGAAAGGTAAACATCGGCAGCCGTTTCTTTGAGTTCATTGATGCGCATTGCACTCACCTTGTCGGCAACCCCACAATCTCCAATTCTGGCTCCGCATAATCCGCCGCAGCAGTGCGTATCCTCTTGCGAATAGACTGGCTCCTTTATCTCAAATCCTAGTGCGCTAAGGATTTCTCTGGGAGCTGCGGTAACGCCGAGGTCGTTTGCAAGGATACATGGGTCGTGGAAAGTTGCCGTGGCATTTCGCCTCTTTACCTTTATTTCCCCTTCTTCAATGAGAGAATTGAGAAATTCGGTAGTGTGAACGAACTCCACTTCCAGATCAACGCCAACTTCGTGGTATATCTCTGTCATCATTTTGATACAAGTGGGACAGTCTGCGATGACCTTTCTCAGTTTTCTGTTCTCAATCTCCCCTTTCATTTTCCTTGCCGCTTTCTTGAATCCTTCTGTATCTCCGGCGTAGTATAAGGGCGCGCCACAGCAGATATCGGCGCCGCCGAATTGGCAAATCTGTTTCTTGCCCACCGAGATTATCCTGTCCATCGCCTTCAGCAAATCTTGATCGTTGTATGCAGAACAGGAAACGAAATAGCCGAGGTCTCCCGTTCCCTTTTGAAGAAGCTGCCGCTCACCATGGGGATTACCAAAACTCGCGAACGTTTCTACTCGCTTCCTCGTCTCATCTGGAAGCATGCCCTCTTTGAAGGCTTTGCTTCGCTCTCTCTGAATGAATTTCCTCAGGTCATAGTTATCGTAGATGCAATGTATCTTACATGCTCCGCACATGGCACTCTGGAACATCACGTCGAAGAAGCCCTGTTGATCTTCAAGGAATGCCTTTTCCTTATAAAGAATGAGACGTGCTATTTTCTGGGGGGTAATTGTTTCCTTCCCCGTGGCCAGATATGTGGGGCAACTGTATTTGCACATGTTGGCGCACATCGCGCAATTGGTGATCTGTTCCAGTTCCTTCTTATCTTCCATCATCGACAAGTTTCCCTCTATTCAGAATACCATTTCGGTCCAATGCAAATTTGATTCTCCGGAGCAACTCTACCCCACTGGCACCCAACTCCTGCTGCATAAACTGCTTTCTCCAGTATCCAATTCCATGATGATGGCTAATAGAGCCGTTGTTTCTTGAAGTGGCTTGCATGGCGGCAGTCCACGTATCCTCGTAGTAACGGAACTGGTCTTTGGGGAAACCGGCGAACGTAATGTACAAGCAGGCTCCTTCGGGATAGAAATGCGAGAAATGGCCGGAAACCATTACTGCACCGTCAACTGCGGTCATTGCGGCGAGCATATCCTCGTAGAGCTTTGCGGCATCTTTAAATAAACAGGAGACCTCGATTGTGTCTACAACTGCCCCCTGTTGCATTATGACAGGGCCTAAACCTATATCGAAACGTTTCTCGATCCATATATTCACGGGATTCTCGCCCATAGGCTCCCCGCCGTTTTCTTCAGCAATTCTTCTGATTACGTTGCTTTCAAGCGCTACGAAATCCGGCTCGCCTTCGGAGGCGAAGATGACCGTTACTTTGTTTCCTATTTCCTCGAAGTACCTTTCGCTCTCAGCCTCATCAAATATTCTTACCACCGCGGGCTTGGCATCACCTCTCAGAATCCTCCGCACCACGTCCAATGCTACTTCGATGGAGGGGAAAACAAACGATTGTTTTGCCGTTCCCTTTGGCAAAGGATGCACTGATACCACTGCCTTGGTCACGATGCCCAGAGTCCCTTCACCGCCCAGGAACAGGTCTTTCAATGAAGGTCCCACGGAGCGCCTCGGAACCGGCTTGATGTCAAGAAGGTCTCCATCGGGAAGCACCACCTCCATTCCCAGAACCATGTCCTCGATTTTCCCGTATTTCGTGGAGAACTGACCTGCAGCCCGTGTTGAAATCCATCCTCCAAGGGTTGAACAGTGGAGAGACTGGGGAATGTTTCCTAGTGAATAGCCCCTGTGATTCAGCTCACGCTCGAGATTTGCGCCGATAATTCCTGCTTCGAACTCGGCAACGAGTGACGTTTCATCCAGGCAGATAAACCTGTTTATTCTCTGAAGGTTCAAGATAGCGCTGCCATCTAGGGGGATAGCGCCGCCGAGCACACCTGAGCCACCACCAAATGGCGTAATATGCACCTTGTATTCATTGGCATATCTCAGGATGCCCTGTATTTCCTCACGGTTTTTGGGAGAGATAACCGCGCAGGGTAGTGATGGTAGATTGCCATACTGAGAAAGGGCCACCCCGTACAACCAGTAGTCAAGGCTGTAGGAAATGAGGTCACATTCCCTTTCCGAGACATTCTCCTCGCCAACAATATGTTTCACTTTTTCTATAAACTCGGAAGGTACCGCCCCTTTTTGTGACAGATAGGTTTTTATGTTCATTGCCGTCCGTCGCTTTCCAGAATGTAGGATGTCATAGAGTTGAGGTTTCTCCTAACCACGGATTGTTCCTGATCCCTGCCCGGGAGCTCTCTGAACCCCTAGGCTATCACTTTTACGAAAGGCTATCAAGCATGTTCACTCGGTACCCCAGGTTCGTTATGTCAGACCTCCATGCTTTGTTCCACCGGATAGCATATGTTCTTTTGATGTCGGGCCCCAAAACAGCGATTGAAAACCAAGTTGGTGTTGTCATATCTTCATCTATGTGTCATTGCGAGCCCTTCGCCTTATGTCATTCTGAGGGAGCAGAGCGACCGAAGAATCCTGCTCAGGATAAACTCCGCGAAGCAATCTCAAAGTCCTTTCCAACGTCCTCACCCTGAGATTGCTTCGGCACTTTGTGCCTCGCAATGACACATGAAACAAACCTTGATTCCTGAAGTTAATCGCTGTTTTTGGGTCGAGGGCTTTGCTTGACAAGGGGGCGTTGGCTGTGACTGAAAAAGGGGTCGATTCAGAAGGTCATCTTTGGAACAGCACAGAAGGCCGCAGGTTCAAGTCCCACATCGCCTACCATGAAGGTTGTTCTATGCTACGGGGGGGACGCCGGTGCAACTACGTGGCTTGCCTCAGAGTGCGTGCTAAAGGTAGAGCAAGAAGCCTCTTGCCCTTATTTGAGTACTCCTTGCTCCTTCATCTTCTTAATCTCCTCTTCTCGTAACGCTCTCTTGAATATCTTGTCTGTTACGGTTAAGGGTAGCTCATCTCTGAACTCGATGTATTTGGGGACGGCGTAGGCGTCAAGCCTATCCTTGCAATAGGCGATAATGTCATCAGCGGTCAGCTTTCCCTTGTATTCCTCCTTTATCCGTATGAAAGCCTTTATCCTCTCGCTCCCCGGGCGTTCGGGGTCAGGGATTCCCACCGATGCAGCCATAGCGACCCCGGGGCATTTAAACAAGACCTCGTCAACCTCTGTTGTATAGACCTTAAACCCCGAGATATTTGCCATGTCCTTGACACGGTCCTCGAGGACAAAGTACCCGTCCTCGTCCATTCTTCCGACATCACCGGTATGAAGCCAACCGTTGTCCAATCCGCTACCAGGCGTAGGCCAGTATCCCTTCATCATCTGGGGAGCGCGAATGAGTATCTCGCCGCTCTCACCCGCGCCAAGCTCCTCGCCTGACTCCAGTCCCACTATTTTCACCTCTGTATCGGGAATTGGGAGACCTATTCCCAGTTTCTCCTTGGCGACGAAGCCGGTGATCTTGGAGAAACATGAAAGATTGGCATGAGTGATGGGGCCACATTCAGTGAGACCGTAGCCTTCAGTTACTGGCATCATAGTATCCCGTTTGATGGCGTCAAAAGTCTCCCTCGGAAGCGGAGCTGCGCCTGACATGAACATGACAGGCAGCCTGCCTACCTCCGTCTCGGCTATCCTCATGAGATGAGTGGGAACAACGTTGACCAGCAGGGGGCGGTGCTCCTTCATAAGGGCTATAGCCTGGCGGATATCTCTAGGGTCGGAAACCAGCAGAATTCGCATTCCCAAAGCAATGCTAGCTTGCACCCCAATATGTCCCCATGAGTGGGATATGGGGATGACTATCTCCGAGGCGGCCTTTCCCTTGACACCCGGCCACAATGGTTCCAGTATCCACATAAATTGATATACGTTGCAGGCCCTATTGTAGTGGGTTAGCATTACCCCTTTTGGTACTCCTGTGGCCCCGCCGGTGAAGGAAAGGTAGGCCAAATCCTCCTCAGGATCGATGTCAACTTGAGGGGGTTTTGGTTCATGCTCTGCTATGAGGTCTTTGAACTGATAGGCACCGGATACTTTCTTTGCCTCGGGCTCTTTAGTGGAGTAATCCATAGGCGACGTGACTATTACATTTTTGAGTTTCGTTTTATCCTTTACTGAGAGCACTCGACTGGCGGCCTTGGTTGAACAGATAACTGTCTCTGCTCCTGATTCGCCTATCTCGTACTCCAGGTCGCTAACCTTATGCAGATGACTGCAGGGAACGAGGGCAGCACCAGTTTTCGATACAGCGTAATCGGAGATGATGAACTGCGGGCAATTTGGGAGAACCGTGACCACTTTATCTCCCTTCTTCACCCCCAATCCGGCAAGGGCATTTGCCAGCTTATCTACAAGAGTCCTTAGCTCGCTGTACTTTATTCTGTTTCCCAGGAACTCGATGGCGACCTGGCCAGGATATGCGTCGGCTGAGTCATCGAGGAACTTGTGCATAGGCACCCTGGGGTATGGTTCCAAGCTCTTCTTTAGAGGGTAAGGCCCAAGCTTATAGTGCTTGAGCCAGGGCTTGTCACTTCCCTTTATCTTCTCTGTCATCGGAGGTCCTTTCTATCACTCCCACATATTAGGAGTATAGCCTTCCAGCCGGTTAATTGCTTTTTGAACATGATTGTACAACAAATTGTGATTTCAGCCAAGAGAGTTCTGAGTGTGCCTGCGGCTTGGGGGACGCACATAAAGCTCTGATTAGGATACTGCCTTGTTTTTGAGCAGTTGCAGTACCATTTTACTATCTGTAGTCGAGCGAAAGGACCATTGTGCACAATACGACGGGTATGTTAGTGTCCGATTGTATGACAGCGATGGATTATTTCTTTGCGCGGTTCTACTGCACAGTTGTAAATAATGATTATCTGATTCATCTCAGTAGAAAACTTTGAAGGTAGATATATGACGTTGCAACGGCTTACAGACAGTGTTTATGCTGAGACCGGGATGCATGGTTGTAACCACGGCTTTGTGACCACGTCAGAAGGGGTGGTAATGATTGACACCCCTCAGAAACCAAGCGACGCCGTGCGCTGGCGAGATGAGATTGCGAAGAGGGGAGATGTCCGATACCTTATTCTCACCGAACCCCATCCTGATCACTGCACCACAGGCTACCTGTTTTCGGGGACGATGGTTTCCCACCAGGGGACAAGAGAATGGCTCGGTAAAAATATGCTCGGGAAAACAGTGGAGGAGATGGCCAGGGAATGGTCCGAGGTAATAGACCCCGAAGGGGTTCACCTGTTGGAGGGATACTACTTGAGACTGCCAACTATCACTTTCAGGGGCAGACTTATCCTGTATTTGGGCGACCATACTTTTGAAATCATCCACCTGCCGGGACATAC
>DAOUTY010000226.1 GCA_030668425.1 Chloroflexota bacterium | reverse complement strand
GCCAGTGCCTACATCACTACCGACCGGGCTGACAACCAGATCACAGGGTTCAACCCCGGGTCCATGAAGTATCCTTCCTGCTTCAACTTTGACAACATCGACCCAAAAGCAAGCATCGCTATTGTTGCCCCGGGAAATCTTGAGGACATGGTAAACTACTCCCACATCTACAAGACCAGGGGCATCGATTATATTTTTGACCCTGGGCAATCTCTGCCCATGTGGGATGGCCCTGCGCTCACCCAATACATAGAAGGCTCCAAGATACTGATCTCCAACGACTATGAACTGGAATTGATCGTAAATAAAACGGGGTTGAACAGAAAGCAACTTCTGGAACGAACCAAGGCTATAGTAACCACCATGGGGGAAATGGGTTCCTGGGTCTATACGCAGGACTCTGAAACAGAGATCCCCACCGTCGAACCGAAACGCGTCGTCGACCCCACTGGTGCCGGCGACGCTTACAGGGCGGGATTGATCAGGGGGTTAATCCAGGGCAAGAGCATTGAACAGTGTGCTATGATGGGAAGTGTATGCGCCTCCTTCGCCGTCGAACACTATGGCACTCAGGAGCATTTTTTCAGCCTGGAAGAATTCAACGAGAAGCTCAATAAACATATCAGCTAGAACCGAGCAACCACGAACAGGCTTCGAGCAAGAACCCCACCGATTATATACGCTGTTCACTCCTCCTACATAAAGACAGATGGCCTAGAACCTGGCTCTCGCGGTTCCCCGGCCTGAACCAAGATATTGTGAACACCCTCGATCGCTGATTTTCAAACCTCTTCACTCGTCCCCGACTCAATTGCAGCCATCGGCTTACAGTACTATTTTCCTACCGACAGCCAACGAAAGAACTATTGCGTATCTGAATACAGCTATGCTAATGTTTGAAATAGATAGTCGTAGTCTGTGATATGTATGAGTGAGTTCATAACACAGTCTACGATTTCACAGTCGGTAGTGATATCAGGTTAAAAAGGAGAGAATCATGAGGCAGGCTACAGAAAACACTCAACTCGACAGGATGTTCACCGTACGTCAGGTAGCTGATTTCTTGCAGGTCAGCATCTGCAGCGTGAGACGCTGGAGCGACAAAGGAACACTGAAGTTCTATCGCGTCGGCTCTCGAGGTGATCGAAGATACCAGCACGTGGATGTCCTTCGTTTCCTGGACGAATCCAGCCGCTACTTCATGCCTGACCGCTCGTCTGAGAAGGTCTAACCGTCAGGCCAGGACAATCTTGAGTCCCCACTTAATCACTCCCGCACGTCCTCAATCTGGCCATTCACAGTACATATGCTATGTGCGTGGACAGTTACATGTGAGCGCCTGCATGCACTTGTTAGCAAGATACGAAGGTGCCATATTAGGGTAAAGCTAAGCTCACTCACGCCTAGCTGTGGCCGGATGTAAGCACATCTCCAGGAGGGGTCAGTTCTTCTAACAGTAGCTGACCTTCCCACCCGATAAGGAAGGATGTCCGTTCATGAACGAACTGGCATCTTCTAGCCTGTAGTATCTGCCCCCAAGGGAGGGCTGGAATCCTCTAAAAAGCGAAGGATGTCCTCGCACCGATATCTCCTGTCTCCACTGCTACCGACCCGGTAGAACTTCAGCGCACCCTTATCACTCCACCGCCTTATACTGCACACCCTACCCCGCTGGAAGGCCGCTGCCGAAATGTGATAGCTTTTTGTCTTTTGTGCATTCATTTGTAGTTTCTCCATCCCCAACTCGTTACAATGAGACAAAAGTCGCTTACAAAAGCCATACCATAACCTAGACTGCTGGGTGTATACTCTTTCAACGGGGGTTACCCAGATAGGTGTTTTTCTATTTGCTGCTGAAGACGTAACCAGCGTCCCAGATAAATAGATAGTAGTAGTTGCTGGTGAAGGGGCCAAGGCGGCTCTAAGCGCTCATCGCTATCTGCAAAGATTTTAAGGAGGTTGCTAAAATGGGTATCTTTTTCTTAGGCAGGGAGCTTATCAATATTGCCCTCGGTATTGAGCGAAATGGGGCCGTGTTCTACGATTCTCTGGCTGACTCGACCACGGATGTCACGGTCAAGGGGACCTATAAGTACCTGGCGGACAAGGAAAGGGAGCACATTGGAATCTTCCAGAATATGCTCGGCTCACTCGGCGACTATCAGCCAACGGAGATACTTACCGAAGAGTATGACTCTTACCTGAGAGCGCTGACCGACTCCTTTGTTTTCCCCGATGACCAGGTTGCCCGTGAGATGGCGCGGAAAGTAGAAAGCGACGTCGAGGCTATTCAAATCGCCCTCGGCGCGGAGAAGGACTCGATCCTGTTCTACTCTGAGATGCGAGGCCTTGTTCGTGCGTCAGACCGTGACGTGGTGAATAAGATAATCGAAGAAGAGAAGTCGCATCTGAGGCGGCTCTCGGACCTCACGAAAAGCCTCGGCAAGCGAGGATGACAAGACTACAGTTCAGATTGAAGAACACCTAGACCCGGAAGCAGAAGGAGGTGATCAGCATGGGGGTCAAGAAAGAGGGCGAGAAGTACCGGTGCAACGTCTGCGGTAACGAGGTAGTGGTGACCAAGGTTGGTGGCGGCACACTTGTCTGCTGCGGTGAGGACATGGAACTGGTAGAATAGCAATCCGAATTAAACATGACCGGAGATTACCGAACAGTGCAACATAATCACCATAGAGGAGGTAAGAATGGCTTACAATGCAAAAGACTACAGCAACCTAATCGGGATGGAGGGCTTCAGCGATACGCTGATCAATAATCACTTCACCCTCTATCAGGGCTATGTAACCAACACTAACAAGCTGCTGGACACACTCGCCACCATGCTTAAGGAGGGCAAGCTGGGAACGCCTGAATACGCTGAGCTGAAGCGTCGGCTCGGCTTTGAGTTCAACGGCATGCGCCTCCATGAGTACTACTTCGAAAATCTCGGCGGCAAGGGAGCCCTCGACAAATCGGGGAAGCTGGGCAAAAAGCTGGCAGATGAGTTCGGCAGCTACGAGGATTG
>DAOUTY010000060.1 GCA_030668425.1 Chloroflexota bacterium | reverse complement strand
GGAAGGGGGCGAACCTAGGTGAGCTTACTAAAGCAGGGATCCCGGTGCCGCCGGGATTCATTGTTACTACCGTGAGCTATTTCAATTTCCTTGAAGAGGCAGGGCTCCGCGAGGAGATGGGAAATATTCTTGAGCCGCTGGATACGAATAACAGCCAGCAACTGCTTCAGATTTCGACTAAGATCAAGGATGCAATAACCAGTGCTGAGATGCCTCAAGACATAGCTGATGAGATTAGAGAGGCCTACCAAAAGCTGGGCGGCCTGGTGGCGGTACGCTCCTCGGCCACCGCGGAAGACCTGCCGGATGCTTCCTTCGCGGGACAGCAAAGCACTTTTCTCAATATTCAGGGTGAAGACAATGTGGTCGTTGCGGTACAGGAATGCTGGGCTTCGTTGTTTGAGCCTCGGGCTATTTTTTACCGAAACGAACATGGAATTGATCATATGCAGGTAGGGATCGCGGTGCCGGTCCAGAGAATGGTGCAGTCAGAGGCAGCGGGCGTCCTATTTACCATGGAACCGGTGACTAATGAGAGCAAGATTACCATTGAAGCTGTATACGGCTTGGGAGAGGTTGTTGTTTCAGGGGAGATGACCCCTGACCACTATCTGGTAGATAAAGAGCGCTTCACAATCTTGGAGAAACAAATTGTAGAACAAGACTGGCAACTGGTAAAGAGCTCAGAAAGCGATAGCGATGTTGACGGGGCTAATGTCAAACTCCCGGTTTCAGATGAGTTACGGAAAGAACAGAAATTAAGCGATGACGAAATCATTAGCTTGGCTAAGCTGGGAGCGAAGATCGAGGACCATTATCAATTTCCTCAGGATATCGAGTGGGCTAAGGAAGGTGGTGAACTCTACGTTGTTCAGACTCGCCCTATAACCACCCTGGAGTCCATCAGCGGGGAGTCGGTGGGGGAGATGCTTGATGTGCCAGTTCTCGTCAGCGGCTCTTCGGCGAGCCCCGGCCTTGGTTCTGGGCCGGTGCAGATCGTTTCAGATCCCTCCAGGATAAGCGAGGTGAAAGAAGGGGACATTCTGGTAGCCGAGATGACTACCCCTGATTATGTGCCTGCAATGAAGCGAGCGGCGGGGATTGCCACCGATCGAGGTGGTAGAACCTGCCATGCCGCGATTGTGAGCAGGGAGCTGGGAGTCCCTTGTGTGGTGGGAACTGGCAATGCTACCAATGTCCTTAAGCCTGATCAGGTGGTTACTGTAGATGGATCGCAGGGGAAGGTCTATGAGGGTAGGGTAGCTGCTCAGGTAACAGCACCCTCTGCTACAGCTCCCAAAAGCGCTGTTAAGACCCGCACCAAGCTTTATGTCAACCTTGCCGACCCGGATCTGGCTGAAACTGCGGCTGCTCGCGATGTTGACGGAGTAGGGCTTCTTCGGGCTGAGTTCATGATCTCCGAGATTGGTGAGCATCCAAGGCATATGCTCAAGGAAGGTAGGGGCGAAGAGTTTACATCAAGACTCGCTGAAGGACTTACTGTTTTTGCCAGGGCTTTTGAACCCAGACCTGTCGTCTATCGCACCACGGATTTCAAGACCAATGAGTACCGTCACCTCAAGGGTGGTGAGGAGTACGAGGAGCATGAAGAAAATCCCATGATTGGCTACAGGGGATGTTCCCGCTATATCAGGGAACCAGATGTCTTCCGTCTGGAGACGGAGGCAGTGAAGAGGGTGAGGGAGAAGTACAAGAACCTGTGGGTGATGATTCCCTTTGTGCGTACTGTGGCTGGATTGACTGATGTCAAGAAGATACTGATCGCGGAGGGGTTGCGCAGGTCTCGCGATTTCAAGCTGTGGATGATGGTAGAAGTACCGTCTAACGTCTTTCTCATTGATAAGTTCATTGATGTCGGTATCGACGGCATTTCCATTGGCTCAAATGATCTCACACAGCTTGTCCTGGGAGTCGATCGCGACAATGAGGAACTGGCTGAACAATTCGATGAACGAAATGAGGCGGTGCTTATTGCTATCGAGAGAGTGGTTAAGGCTGCGATTGCGAGAGGGGTTACCTGCTCTATCTGCGGGCAGGCGCCCTCGGACTTCCCTGAAATCACAGAGAAGCTTGTGGAGTGGGGAATCACGTCTGTGTCAGTGAATCGGGATGTCATTGATGAGGCCAGGGAAATCATCGCTGCTGCGGAGCAGAGATTGTCCAGGTGACATTGTAAGCGAAGACATTTATGATGCACGGGGGCATTCGCCAGCAACTGGAGGAGAGGGAGGAGAGTTTATCGCCCTACGCGGCGAAGAGCAGGCTGACTAAGGGTAGGGTGAGGGCTGAGGCCCCATCGCCGATGCGCACCGAGTTCCAGCGTGATCGTGACCGCATCATCCACTCCAAAGCTTTTCGTCGGCTGAAACACAAGACCCAAGTGTTCGTCGCCCCTCTGGGTGATCACTATGTGACCCGGCTAACCCATACCTTGGAAGTGTCTCAGATCGCGCGCTCCATCGCTCGTGCTCTTAATCTGAACGAGGACCTTGTCGAAGCGATCTCGTTAGGTCATGATCTGGGCCATACACCTTTCGGGCATGCAGGCGAAGAGGTGCTGAATGATCTGTGCTCCAAGGGGTTCAGCCACAGTGAGCAAAGTCTTAGGATTGTCGAATCGCTGGAGAAGGAGGGCAAGGGACTCAACCTAACCTGGGAGGTGCGGGAAGGCATCCTAAAACACTCCAAGGGCAGGCGAGATATTCAGAGCTACATCTTTGATCCTCCTAGCACTCTGGAGGCGCAGATATGCAGGCTAGCGGATTCTGTGGCCTATATCAACCATGATATCGGCGATGCAATAAGAGCCGGACTTATAGATGAGAGCGACCTGCCCCAGTCAGCCGTAGCCGTATTCGGGACATCAAATTCCCAGAGGATCAACACCATGGTCTGCGATATTATTGATCAATCTTGGGCGGCTACTGGTCTGGTTGAGGCCGAGACGCCGATGATCGCAATGAGTCCGGAGCTTCTTGAGGTGGCGAATAGTCTGCGTCAGTTTCTTTTCCAGAATGTGTATGAAGTCCAGACAGCAAAGGTAGAAACTGAAAGAGCGAGGCAGGTGCTACGTTTTCTATACCAATATTTTGTTGATAATCCAGATAAACTTCCCAGCGAGTATTTCAGCGGCGATGATGTTGAGCGTGGTGTGGTGGACTATATCGCGGGGATGACCGATAACTATGCGCTGAGGCTGGCTGGGGAACACGGTATCTTAACCTTCAAACGCTAGGTATCTGATATGGGCACCATTGATGAGATAAAGCAAAGGCTGGATATAGTCGATATTGCCAGCGGGTATATCAGGCTGGAGAAAGCGGGGCGTAACTTTAAGGCTCTTTGCCCGTTTCATGAAGAGAAGACGCCTTCTTTCTTTGTCTTTCCCGAAAGACAATCCTGGAGATGTTTTGGCTGCGGTGCCGGTGGAGACCTGCTCTCCTTTGTGATGAAAAAGGAAGGGGTTGATTTCGGTGAGGCTCTGAAGATGCTGGCGGAGAGAGCGGGGGTCTCTCTAGCTCGGAGGAAGGAACCCGTTGAGGATAAACTCACGGACAGGCTTTACCAGATGAATGAGGCGGCGGCGCAATACTACCATGATTTGCTCTTGAAAGAGCCGATGGCTGAGCAAGCGCGGGATTATGTCGGAAAGCGTGGTCTCGATCAAAAGGCCATTGATGACTTCCAGTTAGGTTTCAGTTTGGGAGAAGGGCTGAAGAAACATCTCTTAGAGAAGGATTTCAGGGAGAATGAACTGCTGATGGTGGGGTTGCTCGGGGAAAGAGACGGCAGAGCATATGATTACTTTCGCCACCGACTGATGTTTCCCATCAGGGATATTAAGGGAAAGGTTGTGGGCTTTGGCGCTCGTGCTCTGGATGAATCTCTTCCAAAGTACCTGAACTCGCCACAAACACCGATTTTCGACAAGAGCAGTATTCTCTACGGGATTGATCGTGCCAAGGGGGCAATTCGAGAGAGAGGACTTGCGGTTATCGTTGAGGGTTATACGGATGTTATCGCTGCACACCAGCATGGCGAGGCCAACGTGGTGGCTTCGATGGGTACTGCTCTTACTGAGAAGCAGATAAGAGTGCTCAAGGGGCTGACTCGGAGACTGGCTTTCGCTCTCGATCCTGATGTTGCTGGCAACGCCGCTACATTGCGCGGCATCGAGGTTGCTCGCCGTTCGCTTGATCGAGAGAATTTGGCGATGCCCACTGTTCTTGGAACTACCTCCAGGCTTAGAGCTGAGATAAGCATAATTCCTTTGCCTCCAGGCAGAGACCCAGATGTCGTGATTCAAGAAGACCCTCAAGGATGGCAGCAGCTGGTTGACCAGGCTTTACCATTAATGGATCACCTAATGGGAGTGATGGCTTCTAACTTGGACCTTACCAGGCCTGAAGGCAGGTCATTGGCAAGTGAACAACTCTTGCCCCTGATCGCTGAACTGGAGAATGATGTTGAGCGGGAATTCTATTTGGGGAAACTAGCCAATTTGGTGGGAATAAGTGAGAGGAAGCTTGTTGAGATGGCGGCCCGTCTGCATCGCACTCGGAGCGAAAAGGTTGGCAAAACAACGCCGAAGGATATCGTCCCCGCCCGCTCTACGGGCGATCCTGTAGAAGAGCATTGCTTAACTTTGCTGCTGCAGTATCCTGAGCTTAGGGACAGATCTGAAGGTCTTCTGCCGGAGCATTTTGAACGCAGCGAGAATAGAGAAGTATTTGTGTCCTGGCGCGATGTCTCGAATGCTGATGAGTTACGTCAGATGGTTGGCATTGATTTGGAAGAGCACCTTGAGTTACTTCTCGGGAAAACACTGCCCCCGGCTGATGAGGTGGTCTGGGGAAAAGCTCTTGCTGATTGCATCGGCCGCCTTGAGGAGCGGAGGCTAAGGCTACAGGATGATTTTATTGCCTCAGAAGATGTGTCCGGTATCAAGGATGGGGAGGAGTTGGATTCAGCGAGACTTGCCACCCTTCAGCAGAGGACTGTAGTGGTCAATGCCGAACTGGTAAAGAAGATGCAAGAAAGAACTGGGCCGAGCTTTCCCACAAGAGAGGATCAATGAAAGAGGAACCGAAGGGAATCGAAGAATTCTTATATGAAGATGGATATCTTCTGCCAGAGGATCTATTTGCATCCGTAACCAAGCCCGAGGAAGAGGAACTGGAGCACGAAGAGGATATCCTTGTATCTGGGGCTAGGCTTGATGAAGAAGGGGATGTGCACGAAGATGAAGAGGACATCTTTGTCTCACAGTCTGAGAGTAAGTCCAAAGTGGGTGGCGAGCTGGGGGTTTTGGCCATAGCGGAGCCCCCTGACAGCGCGATCTGGAAGGAAGAGGCGGAGGCCAAGGAACTTCAACAAGCTGGGTTGGAACTGGAGGAGATGATCGATGACCCGGTAAGAATGTACCTCCGCGAGATGGGGCGTGTTTCGTTGCTCAGTGCTCGGGAGGAGAAACAACTGGCTAGGAAACTGGAGGAGGGCAGATATGTCAGGAGGATTGAAGATGAATGGCTCAGTAGATATGGGCAGTTTCCTTCACCTGTCGATACTGCGGTAGCTGTGATAACCATGCTGGGACAAGCTTCTCCTTTCATTATCGCCTTGGAGGAAGAGCTTAATCTACCAAGGATGGTTGGTGTGCTCCAGCGGGTTTCTGATCCAAAGTTGCGGACTGCCATTGATAATGAGATCAGCCAGAGCCTGTTGGATGGTGTCGTTGCGAGAACTGCTACCGATAGTCGCGAAGCGGGAGACGCCCTTAAGGCTCTTTCCCTCCTTATTGCTATTGCGCCCAAGGAGATACTCGATTTGATTGATGGGAGATGCACCTTCTCAGACCTGGTCGGCTTAGCCCTGCATCCTGAGTTTCGAGATAAGCTCGAACCACTGGAGCCCCAACTGCAACGTCGTTGGGAATATCTGAGGGGGGAAGGTGTAAAGGCGCAACAACATCTAATCGAAGCCAACCTTCGTCTTGTAGTGAGCATCGCCAAGAAATATATCGGGCGGGGCATGTCACTCCTCGATCTTATTCAGGAAGGTAACATCGGGCTCATCCGCGCGGTGGAGAAGTTCGACTACCGTAAGGGATATAAGTTCAGCACTTATGCTACTTGGTGGATTCGCCAGGCCATCACCAGGGACATTGCAGACAAAGCACGCACCATTCGCATCCCCGTTCATATGGTGGAGACTATTAACAAGCTTATTCGGACGAGTCGGCGCTTGTCTCAGGAATACGGGCGCGAACCGACCTCCGAGGAAGTGGCTAGGGGGATGGAGATTTCCCCGGAAAAGGTACGGGAGATTATTAAGATATCCCAGGAACCGGTATCTTTGGAGATGCCAATAGGGGAAGAGGAAGATAGTCACCTTGGTGACTTTATCGAAGATCGCTCTACCATGCCTCCTGTGGAAGCTGCTTCACTGAACTTGCTCAAAGATCAGGTTGAGGAAGTGCTCTCCACTCTGACCCCCAGGGAGCGCCGCGTTCTCCAATTAAGATTTGGTCTGGAAGACGGGCGTAGCAGAACCCTGGAAGAGGTGGGCAAGGAGTTCGGCGTTACCAGGGAGCGTATCCGGCAAATTGAAGCTAAAGCGCTTCGTAAACTACGCCACCCCAGCAGGTCAAAGAAGCTGAAGGATTATCTGGAGTAGATAACGCTAGTAAGCTCGCCTCTTTTTTTGCTGGAACTCAGAAGCAGTTCAGTATAAATGAGCCCCGGCTCATCTAGCGATTGCGGGAGTTATGTGCCGTCCCGCTCAATATCGGCTCATTCAAATAAACGTCGCCATTACGGATCTTTATATTGAAGCCGCATTCAGGATTGGTGCAAACCCATGCTTTGTAATGGATAGGTGCCCCCTGGCTGCCGAAATCAGACAGAGGCACTAAGTCGCCAGTGTTACAGTCCTGGCATTTGGGGAAAACAAAGTTCTCCACAGAACCACCTCCCACCGTATAGTGACAACCACAGTATACATGAACTGTAGACTTTTGACAACCTACTGTTCTTGCTCAGCTTCACGCAACGCAACAGAGTAGAGGCGACTGTAGACTGCGCCTTCTCTGGTTAGTGTGCTCCTCATGAGGCTGAGTGAGTCGACTGGGAATGGCTCCATAGAAGCCACCTTTGATGAAGCAACAGCCTGCCCTAAGCTACGCCGCTCACCGGGGGACGCCTTCTCCCGGACCCGTCCCAGGGTGAGGTGAGGTGAGAAGGCACGATTTTCAGGCGGGAAGCCGAGTGGAATGAGAGCGCTCTCAATGTTCTCTTGCAGTACAGACAGAGTGGCTGTTTCACCTCTAAGGCCTACCCACACCACCCTGGGAGCGCGGAGATTAGGGAAGACGCCCATCTCACCGAGTTCCAGATGGAAGGGCGTGATCCCTCTGGCAGCTTCAGAGAGTACTTTGGTGAGCTCTGGTATTGTTTCTGTTGCGATGTTGCCTAGAAACTTGAGAGTGAGATGGATGCTGCCGGTATCGACCCATTTCACAGAAGCATGTTCACTTCGCTTGAGATTATCCTGCAATTGGGAGAGGGCAGATTTGACTGAACCAGGCAATTCGATGGCTATAAAGGCACGTACCGATTCCATGATGAGCTATGAAGTCAGGCCCAGAATCCTTTGGGCATTTCCTCCAAGGATCATGCTCTTGGCGTCTTCGGTAATGTTAAGAGAATGGATCGCTTTGACGATCCTGTTTTGCCTGATGAGTGGGTGGTCACTGCCAAAAAGGATTTTGTCTGCTCCAAGAATTTCTGCGACATGTTCGAAGATGTTGTCTTGGTAGAGGAAAGGTGAGGCGGCGGTATCGAAATAGACATTAGATAAAGCCTTGGCGACCTCTGGCATTAGAGCGTAAAAGGGCAACCCGCCACCCCAATGAGCGCACACTACAACTAGGTCGGGGAAATTCTGTATGAAGCGGTAGAGAATATCGGGCGTTATAGTGCCTTTACCGGGGTAAGAGTGGCCTACCGGCTCGGAGGAATGCGTGAGGAAAACTAGATTGCGCTCCATCGCTACTCTAGCTATGGGTGCCATAGTGGCTTCATCAGCGAGGTCGAATCCCTGGGTGTCACTTCTTAGCTCGCCTATGCCCTTGATTGCCCCTTGCGCGCAGCGTTCGAGTTCAACCAATGCCTTCTCGCCGGCAAGCGGTTGCACAGCACAAAAGCCTACAAGTCTATCGGGATACCGGGCAATTGCTTCCATTATATAGTCGTTCGTTTCGCGGCAAAGTTCGTGGCTCGCCCACCCTATGTTTAGCACCACTGAGATATCTATGCCCTCTTCGTCCATGTTAGCGATTAGACCATCGGCAGTGGCAAGTTTGGCCTTAGGGTCGGCATAAAGGATATCGAAGCAGGGATCGCGACCCAAATAGGAATCGCGATTCTCGATTATGCCCGGGGGGAAGATGTGGGTGTGAAAATCTATGATCATTACGAGATTGTTAGAATGTTATTGCAGCGTTACAACAGGATTATAACAAGGTGTAGACGAAGGAACAAGGATAATGTATAATTGCGTTGCTGGAGGTCAAGATGTCCCTATCTGGTCAAGGGGCGAGTCAACAGCGAGCAAACCCTGAAGCCTCGGCAGATACTACCGCCGAGGCTGTTGACTGCTTGCGAGCAAATTCATCATTGGCACCGTCGTTGTCCTTGAAGGAGATGACGGCGATGGCTAAGAAGCTGCGTCGCCACGTTATCACAATGATTGGTAAGGCAGGCAGCGGGCATCCTGGTGGCTCGCTTTCCGCTGTTGAAATCGTTACTGCCCTTTACTTCAAGGTCTTACGTCATAGCCCAGCTAATCCGCGCTGGGAAGATCGTGATAGATTCATCCTGAGCAAAGGTCATGCTGCTCCCCTGCTCTATGCGGCGCTTGCCGAGAGTGGATACCTCCATGTAGATGAACTCCCTTCCCTGAGAACAATGGGTAGTTGTCTGCAGGGTCATTGCGATGTGACTACCACACCGGGAGT
>DAOUTY010000229.1 GCA_030668425.1 Chloroflexota bacterium | reverse complement strand
GTTCGAAGGTCCGCCCAGCTCACAATGCCAGCCCCCTGCCTGGGTCAGCATAACGAATACATCCTAAAAGAGGTCTTAGGAATGTCCGACGAAGAGGTCTCAGACTTGCTCATAGCAGGTGCTCTTGAGTGAACCAGGCTGGCGCCCAGGTATTCCGCGAAAGAGAAGGGAGTAAGAAATGGCAGGAAATCCTCTTAGGACCAAGTTATGCGACATGCTGGACATCGAATACCCCATAATCCTGGCCGGGATGGGTGGTATGGGAGGCCCTGTGTCCGGGCCGGAGCTTGTAGCAGCAGTATCCAACGCAGGGGGACTGGGTGTCCTGGGCTGCGCTTTCCTGTCCCCTCATAAGGTCGAGGCCATGATAAAGAAAACGAAGAGCCTCACCGACAGACCATTTGGGGTGGATACGATAATACCAGCGGAGGTCCCGCAGACAGGGACCACGGCTGAATTTAAAGCTGAATTGCCGTCCGTTACCACAGATGAGCCTGATGTCATTGAGAAGCTGAGAAGGGAATTGGGAGTGCCTGTGCCCAGTGGTGGAAAAGGATATCTTTCCGAAATGGCGGACGATACAGTTTGGTCCCAGGAAGCATTCAAGGAGCAGGTCGAGGTCATTATCGAGCACCGGGTTCCGGTCTGGGCCGTGGGGCTGGGAGACCCGGCGCCATGGACAAAGGCCTGCCATGACAAGGGCATCAAAGTAATCGGCGTAGTGGCAAGCGTGCGGGGGGCCCGTCGCCTGGTTAAAAGCGGAGTGGACATCATCGCGGCTTCGGGAGCAGAGGCAGGAGGTCACAACAGCAGGATCGGTACGATGGTTCTAATCCCCCAGGTGGTAGATGCCGTTTCCCCCGTTCCCGTAATAGCGGGGGGAGGTATAGGCGATGGCAGGGGGCTTGTCGCAGCACTGGCGCTTGGGGCTGTCGGAGTATGGTGTGGAACCGCGTTCCTCAGTACCTCCGAAGCCATATTCGAGGATTATCATAAGAAGATGATACTGGAAAGCACCGAGGATGACACAGTGGTGTCGAAAGTGATAACGGGCAAACAGGCAAGGTATCTGAAAAACAGGCTGATTGCTGCCTGGGATAAGGAGGGATTGCCCACATTGCCCATGCCAATGCAACCTATCGCTATCATACCTATACTGGATGGAGCATACGAGGCGAATATGGCAGACATAGTTCCTGCGCCCGCAGGCCAGATAACGGGGATGATCAAGGAGTTGAAGTCTGCGAAGCAGGTTGTCGAGGAGATGGTGGAGGGGGCCAAGCGAGTCTTAGCGGGACTCTCGAATTGATTTCGTCTCTGTTCGACGATAATTTCGCTCTATGCGGATGTTATCATCCACATAGGGATACCTGGAAGGTAAGGTGAGCATCACGCAGAGCGACGGCAATACTATAAACGTTCACCTCGGTGGTGTGCTTGTCAAGGACAGCACGGGCAAGCCTATGGGGATTGTGGGAATTGCGCGGGGAGCCAACATTGCATTAGATCAAAGCAATGAAGTAGAATCAACTAAATTTAAAGGAGGTGATTCGATATAGCAGGTTGCATATAGAAATGGAGAGGAACCATCTGGAATCATATTTACGGAGGTAAATTGAAATGGCGTTAAGTGAAAAGGATAGGGCATTGATAGGCAAGGAGTCCGAACCTGTCCATGCCCCGGACGAGGTGTCCAAATCGATGATCAGGCACTTTTGTGAGATGATGGAGGACCCGAACCCTTTATTCACCGATGAGGAATACGCTAAGAACAGCAAGTATGGTGGCATTATTGCGCCTCCCCAGATGTTAATGGTGTGGTGCATGCCACGGATGTGGCCCTTTCCTGAGTTCCCCTGGATCCCCATGGCGGAACTCGATCTCCCCGGTGTGGACACCTGGATTGCTACAGATATGATCCATGAGTTCCACAAGCCGGTGCGCCCGGGCGACAAACTATACTATATCATGAAGCTTGACAGCGTATCTGACATGAAGCGGACGCGCATCGGAGAGGGTCACTTCATCACCACGACCCAGACTTACTATAACCAGAATAGGGAAATGGTGGGTCGAGAAGTCAGGACCGTGTTGAAATACAAACCAAATGAATAAGGCAAAGGAGGCTAATTATGCCCCAGAATATTGTTTATTGGGACGATGTAACAGAAGGTCAAGATATTGGCTCCTACTCGCTGGAAATGACAGCGGTTAAGATCAGCGGCGGGGCCTGGGCTACGAGAGACACTAACCCGATACACCATGACAAGGATTTTGCTCAAAAGGCACAGCAGAAGAATGTGATCGTCAACATCATGCACTCCGAAGGTATATTGTCCAGGTTGGCGACCGACTGGAGCGGTCCCGAAGGTGAGATGAAGAAGAACCGATTCAACATCGAGGGGAATTGCTGTGCCGGCGATACGATGACGGTGTCGGGCAATGTCATCAGGAAATGGGTCGGGGGTGAGGACGAAGGGTACCTGGCAGGTATGCACCTGGTGGAGCTACAGGTTAACTCCGTAACCCAGGACGGCCCTTTCTGTAATGCTCAGATTACCATGGCTCTGCCTACCAAGAGTTGACGAACTAAGCGGGTAAAATTTGATGCTCTTGTGTGGCATTACTTCCAAATAGAAGGAGGGCCGGAGAATTGACTGATACTTTAAAGGACAAAGCATGCATCGTTGGCATTGGAGAAACGGAGTTCTCCAAGAGCTCGGGTCGCAGCGAGATGCGCCTGGCTCTGGAGGCAATAACGGCAGCCTGCGAAGATGCCGGGATAGGCCCCAAGGAGATCGATGGAATAGTAAGGTTCTCCGTGGATGGCAACCAGGTCGATGAGATAGCGAGGAATCTCGGCCTCGATAACGTGAGATTCTTCCCCGAGGTCTTCTTCGGCGGCGGCGCTGGTTGTGGCATCGTGCAAATGGCGGCCATGGC
>DAOUTY010000105.1 GCA_030668425.1 Chloroflexota bacterium | reverse complement strand
GGGCGGCAGTTCTTTCTGCCACGAGAGTTGACAGCCGCAGGCCTCTGCCTCCAGGGTGGTATCGAATAGAACCACCACTCCGTCATATTTGAACAGCCGTTGGCAAGATTGCAGGGAATTGGCAAGAGTGGTGGGGTCGGAGTACATCTGTCTAACTGGCACTTGCATGAACTGAGCGGCAGCGGCTGCCATGTAGGGGATAAAAGGAGAGCGACTCACTGGTTTGGAGGCAAAAAGCGCTCGGACTAGTTCTTTGGAGCTTGTGGGCATGGCTTTACTTGATACCTTCGGGCCAGGGCCCATATGAGCGGATGATCTCTTCCTTTGGCTTCCTTTCAAGCCACTCTTTCATGAAATCGTGGTATGGCTTTCCCTGCTTCTTTCTACGCTCACGCTCTTGGTCACGAAGCTTGCTTGTCTGGGGATAATCGACCTCCAGGGTTTCTTCATCAAAGGCAACGTGGTAGACATTCCTTGCTGCCCATGGAGATGTGATCTGCTTACCTACGTCATCCATCGCCAGTGCGGGGTCTCGTTCCAGCGCATCGCCGTAGCCCCCGGAAGAGCCCGAACCGTTGGCTACGCCATCTCCGTTCATGAAAAAATCCTCGGAAACGAATTGAGTTGCTTTGTACGTGATTCGTTTGCTGGCTGCCAGCTCATGGTAACTCGATGGGATTTCTTCGCTTGCATTTTCGAAGAGGGGCTGCCAGTCGGTATTTCTTATTTCGAGGAAGGGATTGATCCCTCCGGCATAGCCTCCGAAGAGTCCCGGGGTGTGGGGCACTCTGGACGTAGAAGTATTGAATATTAGTCTTAACGGGCCTTTGGCATTATGGAATGTGTAGCCCTGGCAGACAGTAGCCCCGCCGCGGAATTTCCCAGGACCCCCCTGGTCCATCATTATATTGCGGAACAGATGCAGCACAGGGGTCTGAACCTCGCCGTGTTCCACATCCAGGCAGTCGGCGAACCCGGAGAACCAGAACTGCCCCGCATCCATGCCGTCTCTGAACGGAGTAGCGGGGCCGCCGCAACCATTTATTATGATGGTGCCGATAATACCGATTACTATTCCTCCGTACTGGTCAATCCCGCCACCGGCTGCCAGGCCAACCCCGCTCATAGAGGGGGGCGAGGTTACCCGTTCTCGGAGGTCGCTGTCGAACAGAAGCTTGGCAAGGCATACCATGATGCCATTGACCACCGGGGCGGTGATCCTCATCGACCCGGACATAGCCCGGTCGTTAGGTGCATTGACTATGGTTCCTGGAGGCACCTTAAAGCTAAATGGGGCCAGGAGGCCGGTGCTTACAGGGAAATCAGCGAACAGGTACTGCATCATCACCCCGGCGAGCAGGCCTCTGACCACATGGGGCTTGCTGTTAAGGAAAGACATTGTTGGCGGAGAACTGCCGGAGAGGTCAACGGTCAACTGGTCACCCTTCTTAATGAGGGTTATGTGGACACAGCCAAGTGCCTCTTCTTTGCCCTGCAGGTCGAAGAAGATAACGTGGCGGTAGGTCCCGTCGTTAAGGCTGGCTATACGCTGCTTTCCCGCATCAGTGACCACTTCCAGTGACCTGCGCATCAGTCCGACGAAGAATCCCACTCCCTTCTGCTCGGCTATTTCCTGCAGTCTCTCTGCCATCTTAAAGCAACATGACGCTTTGGCTTTGAGATCGTGCGGGGTTATCGTGTCGCGCAACATGTTGGAGAAGAAGTCGAAGAAGTCAGTCTCTATCATGAAGTTGGAGCCAACCCTTATCGGTGGAGCCTTAAACCCCTCCTCGTAACGGCTCCGGGCGTAGGGCACAAAGCCCGCAGGCTCCGTAGCGCCTGTCTCCGGCTCGTGGGCAGCGGCGACCACCCAGGCGATGAGGTCTCCTTCCCAGAATACGGGCACGATGTTCAGCATATCCATGTTGTGGAAGCCGCCGTAAAGTACGTCGTTGACAAAGAAAACGTCCCCTTCGTGTATGCCTACTGATGGGTCGTCTTTGTAGTACTTGAGGATGTATTTGATGGGCACTTGCCCACTACAGATGTGGAGGTAAGTCCCCACTGATGCTGCTACCAGGTCACCGGCAGCGGTGTATACCCCTACGCCACAGTCCATGCCCTGTATTGCCGGGGAGAGGCCAGTCATGATCATATTCTGCTTGGCCTCCTCGCAAATAAGCTCGAGCTTCGTCAAATAGACCGAGAACTCATCGACACCAATTTTGTCCATCCATTCTCGCTCAAGCTCTGTAGGTTCTTCGGTGCACACACGGTTGAGAACCTCTTCATCAATGGGCATGGCCGTCTCCTTTAGGCACTTTCGATGATCCCGCTCAAGTAGCGATCGACACTGTATTTCATTCCGGGAGGGAGCACTACAGTGGTATCTGTGGCTTCGATGATTGCAGGCCCTGGAACGATATTTCCGTGACAAAGAAGCTCTGCGTCGAAGATATCGGTCTCCTTGAAATCGCTGAACTGCTTCCAATAGACAGGCCGTCTGCCTTTGATAGCCTGTTGAGGGTTTTCCCCCTCCAGCGGGAAAACAGGAAGCTCTGGCTTGGGCAGGGGAACAGAGGCAAAGAGGTAGAAACTCTCCACATTAATGCCCGTTACAGGGATGGCCGCAAGCTCTCCGTATCGGGCAAGGTGGATAGATATGAAGGCATCACAGATCGCATTCACATCATCGTCACCTTGAAGATGGAGTCTGGGTGAGGCAACCCGTGTCAGCATGAGGTGATCGCCATATCGCATATCCAGTTCGAGAGCCAGCGTTACATCCTCCGGGCGAAAACCCTCGCTCTTAATATCTCGCAAAGCCAGTTCTTTGAGGCCATCGACCGCCCGGTTGAATTCATCGTATTCTGCCAGGTATTGGGGCAAGCGCATGGGCGAGTAAAGGCACACGTGTTTAGATGATTCGTAGCATTGTTTCAGGTCTAAGGTGGCCCCCCCCAGGGCGCAGAAAACGCTGGCGAAGGGGAAGGTAACTATCTTTGGCGCTTTGAGGTGGCTGTTGTAATCAACGCAGTGGGTGGCCCCAGCGCCGCCATAGGCAAAGACGACAAACTGGTCAGGGGCAAAACCCCTCAATACTACTTCTTTGAGGATGGTATTCCCCATGTTTGCGTCGACAATGGTGCGGATATGTGAGGCGGCTTCCACCGGGGTCAATCCCAGGGGCCTGGCTATAGTCTCCATGGACTGTATGGCTTTTTCCCTGGATAGCTGCATCTTGCCGCCAAGAAAATAGTCGGGGTTGATGTAGCCAAGCACCACATCAGCGTCTGTTACCGTGGGCTCAATTCCCCCTAGATCGTAGCATGCGGGGCCGGGATTGGAGCCGGCGCTTTTAGGCCCAATCTCAAGCTTGTTGCCCATCAACTTGTTGAGCCATGCAATGGAACCGCCGCCAGCGCCGATAGTGCTCACTTCCACCATTGAGGTCTCGGTAGCCCAGCGGTCTATCACGGGCCAGTCCTGATAGAAGCGGCAACTGCCATCGATGAGCACGCCGTAGTCGAAGCTGGTTCCTCCCATATCGGTGACCAGCACGTTGGGGAAACCGTAGAGCCTGCTTATCCAGCTTGCTCCCAGGAGCCCTGCTATTGGGCCAGCGCCGAAGGTATCCACGGCCCTGGTTCGGGAGAGCTTGGCCACGCCACCGATGTTGTTGATAATGCTCAGCGGCTTCTTGTAGCCGTAGTCGCGAAGCTCCTCGCCGAGGGCTGAGAGCTGCTCTGTCATCTCGGTGTGGAGGTATCCGGAGAGAATCACCACATTGGTCCTGGGGTACTCGTGCCACTTTGGCTGCACTTCGCTGGAGAGCAGGATGGGCATATTCCCCAGATAGCGGTCGGGATATTCTTCCTGGATGACCTCCCTAACCAGCTGCTCGTGGGTGGGGTTAATAAATGACCACAGTAGCGATACTACGAAGCCACGAGCCCCTTTATTCACCAGGGCCTGGATCTTCTGGCGCACCTCTTCCTTTTGCAGCGGTATTACCGCGTTCCCGAAGCAGTCGATTCTCTCCCTGACACCAACGGTCATGTCATACGGGATAAGAGGCTCCGGTTTCTGGGCCAGGTACATGTAGCGTCGTTCTCTCGGGTGCAGCCCGTCAGCCCAGGCTCTCGACCTGCCGATAAGCAGCATGTGCTCCTGACCCGCGGTGGTGATAAGGCCCAGTTTGGGTCCTGTACGTTGGATAAGGGTGTTCATGGCCAGGGTTGTCGAGTATCGGACCACGGTGGTCTTCTGCAGGAGGTCTGACAGGGACATGTCGAGTTGTTGTGCGGCATCCTCCACTGCTCTTCTAAAGCCCACACTGAGGTTGTATCCTGTAGTCGGCGATTTAGCCCTTGCTATCCGCTCACCGAAGACTACCAGACAGTCAGTGAAAGTACCGCCGACATCTATATCTATGGTTGATTCCATGAAGACCCTCTGGGCAAATTCCAAATTCTAATTCCTAAGTAGTAGGGTGGGTGCAGCGCAGCGAAACCCACCGTTTCCGTCCATTTGGGGAAGCAGGTTCCATTTTACTTCACCCTCACCCTAACCCTCTCCCATCAAGGGAGAGGGGATTCGAATCTCTCACCCAACCCCTCCATTCAAGGGAGAGGAATTTGTTTTGAAATTTCGTCATTCGGATTTAATGATTATCCTGGTTCTGGTGCCTTGCTTTCAAGGCATCTATGTCCAGTTCAATATCATGCGTTGGCGGGTGACCGGGAGGCAGGTATTCTACCTCGAACATGGTGGCACAGTTCGGGCAGTAGAACTCCAGAATCCTGCACCATTCGGGGTCCGGACTGCACGAATGGCCCACGGGGCTTGACTCGGGATTGATGTATGGCTTGTGAATCTCGTGGGGGTCTCTGTCGTAGACCAGGGTGAAATGCTTATAGTTCTCCCTCACAGCACCGAGCTCCTTACCGCAGCTATGGCAGCACCACAGCTCCTTGTCGAGGTCGATATCCAGGTATTCCGTTACCCTAACCTTCATTGCGGCTGACCTCCAGTATGCCGTTGAGGTATTTATCCACGGTATAACTCCAGTTTGGAGGTATAACATATGTAGTGTCAGGGGCCTCGATTATAGCCGGGCCCGCTATCCGGTTGCCGCATTGAAGAAGATCGCGTTCGTATATATCGATGCTGACATAGCTGTTGCCCCAGTATACATCTCTGACACCCTTTTGTGCCTTTTGGGGGTCAGGTCCTTGATCGGCAAAGGTCGGCAACTGGTAATGCGGGGTGGCACATTCGGCTTTCAATGCGATTCCCTCTATTATCAGTTCTCCAGAATCTGCGCCGGAGAGCGAGGCGTAGAGTCGACACAGCTTTCCTGCCTCGTCCTCTTGTTCCAGATAAATTAGGGGAGATTCCACCCAGTAGAGTCCTCCCGTCCCGCGCAGCCCCAGTTCCAGGGTGAAGGAGAGGCCTTCGGGGGCAAAGCCTTCGCCTTTCATATCTCTCCTGGCGTTGTCTACCATGTCCGTGACGGCTTTGCTGAACGGGTCCCATTCAGCGGCCGGATATGTCCCGGAAGCAGACCTCAGGGTGACATGCACGGGGCGCTCATACGTATGCAGTATATCCATGGTTGACGCCCCGAAGGCACTCGCCACCGCATTGAAGGCGAAGACGATTACTTTAGAGATACCAAGGCGAGAGGCATATCCGCAGCACCGGCTACCACCGCCACCACCGAAGGCAAAAAGGGTCAAGTCTTTGGCTTTTAGGCCTTTCCCCTCGATGTTCTCCTTGATCTGCCGGGCAACATCATCTTCGCTGGTCTGGGTTATCTTCCAGGCCGCTTCCTCTACAGAGAGACCGAGACTGCCGGCGATCAGGTTGTCTACGGCAGCAACCGCTTTTTCCTTGACAAGCTTCTTTCTACCGCCCAGAAAGTAGTCTGGGTCCAGGGAACCCAATACCAGGTCGGCGTCGGTAATTGTTGGCTCCAGTCCACCGAGATCGTAGGCAACTGGGCCGGGCAGAGCCCCTGCGCTATCTGGTCCTACCTGTATGCTGTTGGACGCAGGGCCTATCCTCGCTATGGAACCGCCGCCACCCGCCGCTGTTCCCAGAGTCACCATAGGCAATCCGATTTGAATTCCCTCGACAGAAGGCTCTCTGTCAGGGACGACTTTGCCACCGACTCCAACGCCGATGTCGACGCTGGTTCCTCCGACGTCTACGGAGACGAAGTCCTTGACTCCATAGAGATCGCTTGCTATCTTGCTGCAGCCGATTAGTCCCGCCACGGGCCCCGAATTGTAAG
>DAOUTY010000057.1 GCA_030668425.1 Chloroflexota bacterium | reverse complement strand
TATCCTCGGCCCCCGCGGACACCCCCTCGAAATCCTTCTCCACTATGAAGGCTGTCATTTTATCGTCGACCCTGGCGTAGGTGAATATGATGTCGGCAAAGCCACCGTTGGTTACATACTGCTTGGTGCCGTCGAGCTTATAATACTTGCCGTCTGGTGACAGCTTCGCCGTCGCTTTTATTGACATAGCATCGGTGCCCGCCTCCGGCTCGGTCAGCGCGTAGGCTCCGATCTTCTCACCCCGCGTCATGCCAGGAAGATACTTCTCCTTTTGGTCTTTGTTGCCAAAAAAGATCAGTGGCGCCGAGCCTATCCCAGTGTGGTCATTCATGGTCAGGCCGAATGAACCTGACAACGCAGAATGCTCGCAGATTAGCAGGGAGGCTATAACATCCATTTCCGCACCGCCGTATTTCTCCTCGATGTCTACCCCTAGAAGCCCTAATTCCCCTGCCTTCAGCATTAGCTTGCGGGTCATTGCAAAGGACCGTTCGATGTCCTCCTCCTTGTGCTCCAGCACATCAATTTGTGGCTCCACTTCATTCTTTATGAAGCGTTCGGTGGTTCTGACTATCATTATGTGCTCATCGCTGAAGTCCTCAGGTGTAAACACCTCTTCTGCAGGTACATCCTCCAGGAAAAACGAGCCACCCTTTCTGATGATCTTCTCTGCCATGTCTTCCTCCTTCCTTACTCTTCTCTCTCGAATATTCCTGCTGCCCCCATACCACCCCCGGTGCACATGGTGACCATGCCAAATCTGGCCTTTCGCCGCTCCATCTCGTAAAGCAGCTTAGTGGTAAGATACGCCCCCGTACATCCCAAGGGATGTCCCAGGGCAATAGAACCGCCGTTAACATTAAGCCTGCTCATATCGATACCCAGGTTTCTAACCACATACAGGGATTGAGAAGCAAACGCCTCGTTTAGCTCTATGACGTCGATCTGATCGAGAGAGAGTTCGGCGTATTTCAATGCCTTGGGAACCGCTACCACAGGCCCAATGCCCATGATTTCAGGGTCTACCCCACCTACGCCTAAGGACCTGAAGACAGCCATGGGCTTCAGCCCTAACTCCTTCGCCTTCTCCTTCGACATGATCACAGTAGCTGCCGCCCCATCGTTCATCGGGCATGAGTTACCCGCGGTCACCGAACCACCTGCACGGAAGAGCGGACGCAACCTGGCAAGTCTCTCCAGTGAGGTATCGAATCTTACGCATTCATCGGTGTCAAATGTTTTCTCCAACTGCACAGTCTTTCCGTTTTCGAAACTACGGTCAACCACCTGCAGGGGCAGGATCTGCTCCTTGAACACACCCTCGTTAAGAGCCTTGATTGCTTTCTGATGGCTTTCCAGAGCAAACGCATCCTGGTCCTCTCTGCTTACGCTGAACCGTTGGGCCACATTCTCAGCGGTCAATCCCATGGTTATGTACGCCTCGGGGAGGGTCTCCATCAAGTCCGGGTCGGGCAGTGGCTTGTTCCCTCCCATGGGCACCAGGGTCATGTGTTCCACTCCGGCCGCCACCACCACGTCAGCAAAGCCGCACATGATCCTCTGGCAAGCGATAGCAATGGCATCGAGGCCGGAGGCACAGTACCTGTTCACCGTCATCCCCGGCACCTGCGACGACAAACCGGCTTTGAGGGCTATGACCCTGCCAATATTCATTCCCATCTCAGCCTCAGGAAAGGAGCAGCCCATGACCAAATCATCTACATCTTCAGGCTTCAACCCTTTGGCCTTCCTCACTGCTTCCTTGACCACCTCTGCGGCCGTGTACTCAGGCCTTGTATTCCTGAATGAGCCTGTTATCGCTCTTGCCAGAGCGGTCCTCACTGCTGATACTATAACTGCTTCCCTCATGATCATATCTCCTTGCCGTTAGGACTAGTTTCTCAGCGGTCTGCCGGTTTCAACAAAGTGTTTCATCCTGGCCTGTGTCTTCTCCTCCCCGCACAGGGAAAGGAAGGCCTCCCTTTCCAGATCCAGCAGGTACTCCTCCGTCACCAGAGTATTATGATCCACGTCGCCGCCGGTGAGCACGTACGCCAGCTTCTTTGCAACTACGGCGTCGTGGTCGGTTATGTACAACCCTTCCTTCAACAGGTAGATCAGCAGTTCCAGCAGCCCCATCCCGGTCCTGCCGGTCACCCTGATCTCATCTCTCCGCCTCGGCCGGTGGTAGCCCTCCTTGACGAGGTTAAGCACCGATTGCTTAGCATCATACAGCAGATGATCCAGGTTCATTGTAATCTTATCGTGCGGCCTCAAGAAGCCCAGTTCATAAGCCTCTTGAGCACAGGTCGATACCTTGGCCATAGCGATGGTTTCGAAGACCCGCGCTACATAGGGAAGAAGGTCAGGCTTACCCCCGCCGGGAACCGCGCTGGGAATATTAGGCGGCACCCAGTCAGTGGCTCTCAAGAGCATCTCTTTGCAACCCCCTCCTGCGGGAATAACCCCCATCCCCAACTCCACCTGCCCCATATAGACCTCGACATGGGCCCTTATCATGCTCGCCGCCATACATACCTCACATCCCCCACCCAGGGTCATGCGAAAAGGTGCGGCTACAACCGGCTTCTCCGAGTACTTAACAGCCATGAGCGCCTGATGAAGCTGTCTTATCATAAGGTCCAGAGCATCCCATTCCTTGTTCTGGGTAGCCGTGTAAATCTGCTTTACGTCTGCGCCGACACAGAAGTTAGCGCCTTGATTGCCGATAACAAGCCCCTCGAAGTTCTCCTCCACCTCTGCTACACTATCGGCGATCATCTGAATGACATCGGGATCGATGGCATTGTTCGGGGAAAGGAATTCCAGACAGGCAACACCATCTCCCATATCGATGAGGCTTGCCCCCGCATTGGATTTGATAAGTCTCGTTCTCTCCTTTAGCGAAGGAAGCAGGATGATCTGCGGCTTCTCCTCAGCCTCCACGTAGTCCGCTTTCCCGAAGTCGTAATAGTAGCTCCTGCCATCCCGTTTCTCATAGAAACGTTCCTTCCCCGAGGCGAGCATCCGCTCTATCTTCTCCGGTATCTTCTCCCCCTCTTCTTCCATCCTCTCCACGGATTTTCTGAGCCCTATGGCATCCCAGGTCTCGAAGGGGCCGAGGTCCCAGTTGAATCCCCATCTCATAGCCCGATCTACACTCAATATGTCACCGGTAATCTCAGGGACCCTCGCAGCACTGTAAAGTAGCATCCTCTTAAGTGCCTTCCAGGCAAAGAGTCCGGCCCTGTCCTTCGAATACACCAGGGTCTGCAAACTCATCGCCGGATCACCCACTTTTCTTAATTCATCCAGAATGGGAAGGGTGGGCTTCCTCTGCGGGACATATTCCATATTGTTGTAATCCAGGGCCAATATCTGTGTGCCTTCAGGTCCCGCCACCTTTTGGTAAAATCCCTTTTGGGTCTTGTCGCCGAGGAGACCAGACTCAACCATCTTCTTCACGAACTCTGGAACATCGAAGTCCTGCTTTTCCTGTTCATCCTCTATGTTCTCGCAGACGTTCTGTGCCACCTTGATGAAGGTATCCAGACCCACCATATCCGACGTTCTGAAGGAGGCGCTCCTCGGCCTGCCCATAGGGGGCCCGGTTATGGCATCCGCTTCCTCGATAGTGTAGCCGTCCTCCACCATGGCCTTCATGACACCAATCACGGCATGGGCGCCGATTCTATTGGCAATGAAATTAGGCGTGTCTTTGGCAAAAACTATGCTCTTGCCCAATCGTTTCTCACAGAAGTCTGCCATGTAAGACAGCAGGTCTTTATCTGTTGACCTCCCGGGTATAATCTCGAGGAGCTTCATGTGCCTCGGGGGATTGAAGAAGTGCGTCCCCATAAAATGCGCTCTGGTTTCCTCCGATAGCTCTTCCGAAATCTTATCTATCGACAGGCCAGAGGTATTCGTGCTAATAATAGTGCCGGGCTTTATGTATTGTTCAACCTTTCGCAGCAGTTCCCTTTTTATGTTCAGGTCCTCCACTACTCCCTCAATAATCCAGTCAACATCCGAAAGCCACTGCAAATGATCATCGAAGTTGCCCGGGGTGATGAGCTTGGCATCCGCAGGGACAAACATCGCAGGGGGCCTGGCGCCAAAAGTATTCTGTATCCCCATTTTAGCAAGCTTGTTCCTGAATTCAGGGGACTCCTTAGTCAGCCCTTTCTTTACATCCTGCTCGTCCAGTTCCTTAGGGACGATATCCAGCAGATAGGTGGGCACATCCACCCCTGCCAGAAGAGCAGCTATCCTGCTCCCCATTACACCGGCGCCAAGCACAGCCGCTTTCCTAATCTCTCTTCTTTTCATGGCTTCTCCCGTCCCTCACGTTGGTAAATTGGTCGAGTCGCACGCTTAAGCTCTGATATAAACTCATGCAGACTGAGCCCAGCGTTTTTCAAGTGGCGCAGGGATGATAGCCCCTTTGTCCATTGTTTGTCAAGACAAAGTGCAAGATTTTTACTCGATGGAAGCTCGTGCCGGAGAAAGCAACAACTATGCGCCGAAGTGGTATGTTATAATAATCGGAGCAGGGAGGGGTCGGTGTGAGAGAACCTGTTACAACCCTTGAAGAGCGAGGGGAATGCCAGCGCTTCAAGCGCATAAAGCAGGAACTCCTCTCCACCCCCGTGTACCTGTGCCCGGAGCGGGCATACCTCATCACGGACCACTTCAAGCACCACGACGATTCAACTGAGCCCATGGTAGCTCGCAAGGCTAAGGCCCTGCGCCATCTGCTACAGCATAAGTCGGTGCGCATCTATCCCGATGAGTTGATCGTGGGCAACATGGGCAGCCAGCGCATCTCTGCCCTGATACAACCCGAGCTGAGCGGGGTTTTCATGGGCAGCGACCTGCTGTGGATAGGCAGGAGAAAGACCACCCCTTTGCACATAGCCTGGCGCGACCGTCTGAAGCTGCTCTTTGGCGTCTTTCCTTACTGGCTCATTCGGAATATGCCATTCCGGGCCTTCTTTCCACGTTTTCGAGAGTTTCTGCGCTACGCGCTGGAACAGCTTAACGCCACCTATTATCTGATCAACGAGGCGGGCGGCATCGGACACTTCCTTCCCAACTACGAGAAGATGCTCAGGCTGGGTGTTGAGGGTTATCTGGAGTCTATAGAGGAAAAGGAGGGGGACCTCTACCGTGCAGCGCGCGTCGCCTGCGAGGGGCTGGTTGAATACGCCAGGCGACTAGCGCAGGAGGCCGAGCGCCTGGCCGCCAGGGAAGCAGATGCCGCGCGTGCCGCCGAGCTCCACGAAATAGCGCGTATCTGCTACAAGGTTCCATATAGCCCGGCGGAGACCTTCCATGAAGCCTTGCAGTCCCTATGGCTAACCCATATGGCGGTGAACCTGGAGGGGCTGAACTCGGCTATCTCCTTCGGCAGGATGGACCAGTATCTCTATCCTTATTATCAGCGTGACATGGAGGAAGGCAGAATCACCCGCGAGCGAGCCCGCGAGCTTTTACTTTGCTTCTCCGCCAAGGCTACCGAGCACGTCTTCCTGCTCTCGGAGAAAGTCAGCCAGTACCATGGCGGCTACCTTGTGGTGCAAGCGGCGATTGTAGGAGGTACGGATCGGGAGGGAAGGGATGCCGTCAACGACCTTACCTACCTCTTCCTCGACGTAATGGAGGAATCCGGCCTGCGGGACCCCAACTACCAGGCGCGCATTCATGCCAGTTCCCCTGATGATTACCTCACGCGGGTGGCGGAGGTGGCGAGAAAAGGCAACGCCGTACCAGCCCTCTTCAACGACGATGCTGCTGTGCCCTCCCTTGTATCCCACGGCTATCCTCTGGAAGAGGCTCGCAATTATGGAGTAGTGGGCTGCGTGGAGCTGTCATTGCCGGGGAACAGCTTCTTCTCCACTGATGCCGGGCTCTTCAACCTCCCCCTTTGCCTCGAACTGGCGCTTAATCGCGGACGGCGACTCAAGGGTCGCCGTCGAGTGGGTGCTGCTACCCCCGACTCCACCACCTTCACCAGCATTGACCAGGTAATCGATGCTTTCAGGGTACAGGTGGAGTACATGGTGGCACGCATGATAGATGACCTGCAGGTGATTGAAAAAGGGAATCGTGATTATCACCCCACCCCCCTCTCATCCATGCTGGTAGACGGCTGCCTTGAGTCTGGACAAGATGTCACCGCGGGGGGAGCCTTATATAACTCCAGCGGGGTCCAGGGGGTAGGAGTGGCAGACGTAGCGGATTCACTGGCGGCCCTGGACGAGGTGGTATTCCAGCATCAAAGTTATACCATGGCTCAAATGCTGGATGCCCTGCGCAGCAACTACGCTTCCGATCCTGAGATACAGGCTGAGCTACTCAGGGCCCCCAAATATGGTAACGACCAGCCATCGCCCGATGAATATGCCAATCGGGTTGCACGCATTTTCCACTCGGCTCTCGCTCAACACCGCAACACACGTGGTGGCCCCTATGTGCCTGGATTCTATTCCGTGACGTGCCACGTGGCCTTCGGTCAGAAAGTGAGCGCTCTACCCAGCGGTAGAAAGGCAGGGGAGACTCTCGCAGCCAGCCTGGGTCCATCCAACGGACAGGATCGCCTGGGACCCACTGCACTGCTCAATTCAGTGGCGCGCGTGGACTCCACCCTCTCCCCCAATGGCTATGCCATGAACCTTCGTTTCGACCCTCATACCCTGGCCGGTGACCGGGGGGTGAATATCCTTTCCGGCCTGGTCAAGGGCTTCTTCGGTTCAGGGGGGATGGAGATGCAACTGAATATACTCGACCCCGAGATGCTGCAGGATGCCCGCAGAAATCCGGGGAAATACCCGGAGCTGGTAGTAAGGGTTTCCGGCTATTGTGCCTACTTCGATGATCTCCCCGACGCCGCAAAACTGGAGATCATCGCCCGGACGCGCCTCGAGGTGTAGCACAGGGCCTGGAGTCACGCCGGCAACGACGCAGGATTACACATTCCAATGGCCACGAACGACGGAGTAATCGGGGCAGGATGTTTTTAAAACTCGTCCTCTTGTTTATTCTTACGCCGCTCATTGAACTGGCGATTCTCGTCTATCTGGGAACCGTCATTGGCGCTCTATACACCATACTCATCGTGGTGGCAACAGGCATACTTGGAGCTATTCTGGCAAGGAATCAGGGCCTGGCGACGCTTTCCAGGATTCGCAGCAGCCTCGAGCGCGGAGTTATACCCTCCAACGAACTCTTCCACGGAGCCTCAATCCTTGCAGGCGGTCTGCTTCTGCTCACACCCGGAGTAATCACCGATATCGTCGGATTCGCACTGTTGATTCCTCAAACGAGATTACTCATCGTCATCTGTCTTCGCGGCATGATACGTCGCAGGATACAGCGCGAAGAGATCCACTACCGGGAATTGCGCTAGCAATCCCAAGAAAAAAGCCGCCGGGAGGCGGCGTTCCAAACTAGCCATTTTCAACCGCTTGCGGACCTTAGCTACACAACGCTGACTACTGGGCCCCCCTGGGTGCCCCTTTTTACCTCAGCGCCAATCAGCTATCATTGGACGAGAATCGAAATGTCTGATTTGTTTGTACTACGACCATGCTTCCCGCAAGGAATCAATCTGTCTCTTGCCTAACAAAGGTCTAGATATCAATTACCGCATCAATGGTGCATGGCGCACGTATATCAGTCGCTCCATATAACCAGGGCACAGCTACTTCAGAGCGTGTGTCACCTCATATGAGCCACCCAATATAGAGACCGTGGTGGAGTCCCTGAATCCCTCCTCCAGAAGGAGCTTCTCCTTCTCTGCTAAAGGTAGTATTTCACTTCCCCTTGTCAATTCGACGAACTGGTCCATAATACCGGCCGTGTATTCGGGCTTCCTGAGGTCGGTCATCTTTTCCGGATAGGCAAAGTCGAAGATCACGATCTCACCGGAATCCTTTAGAGCCCTACAGCAATTCGCTATAGAGGAGCGTTTCACATCTTCATCCATTTCGTGAAGCACCAGACATATGTTCGCAAGGTCGAATTCTCCATCCCACGTCACGCCGCCAGCATCAAGAAGCAGTGCAGTCACCCTGTCTTCCATGGCGTTGTTTCTGATATGTTTCTGCGCTTCCTCAATTGAATGTCTATCCACGTCAACACCAACAAACTGGCACTTGGGGAAGGCCTTAGCGAGCTCTGTCATGAGAAGTCCCGAGCCACATCCTACGTCAAGAACCCTCACGCCGGCATTGAGCCTGTCCTGTAGCCCCGGTACCGAAGGAATCACCATGAATACATACGCCGTGGGTATTCCTTGATCGGACATAGCCTTCTGCGCTTTGGAGAACTCCTCATTGTCGGTCATGGGAGGGATATTACCTCCGCTCTTGAAGTACTGAGGAAATGATTTGAGATGTTCTGCCGAGTGATAAACCCTCATGTGTATGTTGGGCCCATAATTATAGGGGTTCTCGCGGTCAGCAAGCAGGGCGTCCATGTACGGTGCAAGTCTGAATCTATCTTCTCCATCACAATCGAGAATCTCCATATGGTAGGCAGTCCGGCACCAGCCAGCCACGTATGGTTCATGGAGTCTCAAATCGGCGGCAAGGTCGCCGGCAGTGGCGCCTTCTTCATGAGACCTGAGAGCAGAGAATAGTCCGAGTTCGATTCCGATCTTCATAAGGTGTACGGCGAAGAACCCCTTCTCGTAAGCCTGTAGTTTCGCCCTTTGTTCCTCCAGCGTAAAATCTGTCACGGCCTTTTTCCTTTCGTTGTCGGGGTATGGAAGACTACACTATCCGCGGAGCCTGCCGTCACGCCCGGGGTAAAAGCTCACAGGCTATATATATTGATTCAATTGACGTTTGTCAACATGATGTCCCAACTAAACCTTTCTACTGGTAGGCTTAACAGGGCAAAGGTACGCCCCCCTCACGCGATGGGACTCAGCTGCAAGGCCCGGACAAATCCATGTTTATATAGGAATGTCTGATTTGCATGTACTATGACCATGCTTCCCGCAGGGAGTCACTAAGTATTCTGCCACAGAAGCAGCCACAGCCTAAAACGTCCGAGAACCGCAACACCTCTTGTGCTCCCTACCGCTGACCCATGGACACGGCGCACTCCGCGCTGCCTACTGGTCGGCAGCCAAAGAAG
>DAOUTY010000231.1 GCA_030668425.1 Chloroflexota bacterium | reverse complement strand
GGTACATTTCACTATTTCTACCGGTCTATTGTGGATTGTCTACCTGTTGTATGCCCCCATCTTCCAAGGCTGAAAGCATTTCCTGATAGATTTTCCCGAACTTCGCCTTTATCTCACTTTCTGCCAGATTCCTGCTTTTGGCTAGCATCTGCTCAGCTGTCAAACTGGCAGCCTGTCCTTCTCTCACTGCCTCCTCTTGCATTTCTTTTGCTTTGTCCTCAGCTCTGCTGAGAATGCTCCGTGCACCCTCCGCAGCCCTTGCCCTAATATGTTCCAATTCGGCCTCGGCCATTTCGACGATATCTTGAGCCAGTTGTTCTGCTGTTGATACCTTTTCCTTGGTGGTCTCTTCTGTCTCAGCGATAATCTTCTCTGCCTGAGCCTTAGCTTTCTCCTCTGCCTCAGCGACAATCCTCTCTGCCTGAGTCTTAGCTTTCTCCTCTGCTCCTTTGATAATGGCTTGAGCCAGTTCTTCGGACGCCGAGATTCTGTCTAGAGCGCTCTTTTCAGCTTCGGCTATGATCTGTGCGGCTTCCGCTTTAGTTTTTTCCTCCGCCTGGTTGATAATTACCCTGGTATTCTCGTCTGCTTCTTCCTTCGCTTCTGTCTTGATCCTCCCCGCCTCTTTATCAGCTTCGATTACAGTACTTTCACCAAGTCTGATTAGGGCATCAAAGTGTTCCAGTTTCTCAGCGTATTCGTTGTTCTGGTCGATCAGGCTCCCAACAAAGGAGAGCACTTCTCTTTCATCCAGCCCATTCTTGACTATTTCGAATTTCTGCCCCCAAATCTCTGTCACTTTGCCATTGTCGCTTTCCATCGTGTACATATCCCTTCACAGCTTGACTTGGTTTGCGACAGCAGTGATGTATGTAAAAAAAGCCCTCCGCCAGTTGCACTGATGTCAGGTAGTACTACGGTAGACGAAGAGAAGCCACTTGTCAAAGAGAAGTACCTTACTAATATTCACTTTTCCTACCGTTTTTCCAAGTAAGCGTCAGCGTTAGTGTAGCTATAGGCAATATCTATCAAGTTACGGTATCTTCTGCATTTTCCAGGGTTTTACCCGACTTAGGCCTTGATAAATCACCCGTGAAATGATGTATTGCTCTGGGGTATTGGTTCCTGTTGTGGGTGCGGGCAGGATTGATACGTTTTGGTCAAGGGTTCTATTAGACGATCGAGGCAGTGCACCCCATTTGGGGCACACTGCGGCAGGCTATTGGAGATGCCGTATGTGTGAACGCTGGCGCGCCTACCCTGCCGCTCTCCGGCTCACTGTGCGAAGTACTGCATTGTGGCGTCGGGGACTACAGCCACCCTTGCGCTATCGCCATGAGTTTCTGAAAGCAGTTCCAGCACCTCGGGCCAAGTCTTTGCCCAGACAATGGACTCAGGTGATGCCAGCCAGCCGCCTCCCGCTATGTCGATGCAGGGGGTGAACACGATGAGCCTGGTTACATTTGGGGGTGGAGAGGTTCGGGGCAGCCACAGCCTGCCGCCCATCTTCTTGCCGAAGCACCCGGCGACATAGTGGGTCACCTGGCCCTCGGGCGCATTGGCGATGAGCACCAGGTCCCCGCGCCCACCTTTGAGTAATCGAGAACTCAGAGGAAGGGCGAGGAATGCCTCGCTGGCCTTGGTATAGGTATTCATGACAGCGATGTCCTGGCCTTCGACAGGCTGTGTGGCGTAGACCTCTCTGGCTAGCTTGATCCCTTCAGCGTGAGCGCTGATGGGATCGCCGACGAAGAGGGCTGTTGTCTCCCCCCGGCCATTTATGACGGCGTCTATCTTAATGTCCAGCCCGGCCATCCTTGTCGCCTCTTCGGCATCGAGACGCAGCTCGTTTGCTTCGAACTTGCCTATCCACGTTCCAATGTCCTCCCCGCGTACCATGGCGTTCGCTGTTAGGGTGCCGTGATTGTGCGTGATGCTGTCCACGTGTGCCACACCTGGCAGGATGATCTTCCCTCCGCCGCTGAACCCGGTGAGGGGGTGGGGAACTATGCTGCCGATACCGATCTTGAGGTCGCAGCCCATGAATTCGCTGTTGATGGCCAGAGGCGTTCCTCTGCTGGTATTGCCCAGGAAGGTGCAGTTTTCGTATGGATTGTGATTGTAGACTGGAAATCTGCTGAGTACAGCCTCGCCCAGCTTCTTGACGAAGTCGATTCGGGTTAGCGCACCGTGAGCTCCCAGGGCGGAGATGAATCGTATGCTGCTGTCTTTAATCCCGGCAGCCTCCAGTTCTTCCAGAACGTAGGGGACGATCTCGGCAATTCTAGTGCCCCTTGCCATGTCGTCGAACAGGATTCCTACCTCGCTTTTACCCTGGCCGAGCTCCCGTATCGGCTTAGTAGCTATGGGGTTGGCGAATGCCTCTCGGAATCCTTCCTCGCTAAGCGGTGGCCTATTATGGCCATTCATGTAACAAACGGTCACCTCCCAGGACGAAGGGAATTCCAGTTCAAACTCATTGTTTTCATACCAGGCAAGCTGCGGCAGACGAACAGTGTTAACATTCGCGTCCATTCTTTTCCCCTCAACTAGCCTCTCCCTTAAAGAGAGAGGGATGAAGTTAGCTCACTAGGGTGGGTGGAGTGAAACGCAACCCACCCTACGAATGTATCTGTCATTGCGAGCCCTTCGCTCGGTGTCATTCTGAGCGCAGCGAAGAATCCCTCGAAGCTCAGGACAGGCTCCGCGAAGCAATCGCACCATACTACACAATACTGGCAAGATTGCTTCGGCACCCTTCGGCTGGCTCAGGGCTCCTCGCAATGACAGCTAAGACAGTTGCTATAATAGTATGAGCACGGGGTTGCCAATATCCTCTTGCCTACAGCTCTATCTCATTCAAGTTTGGGGCCATAATGAGGTTAGGCTC
>DAOUTY010000222.1 GCA_030668425.1 Chloroflexota bacterium | reverse complement strand
TGTTCTGCTCCCCGCAACCGAACGGCATCTGGAGAAGACCCTCCAGCCCTTCAATGGTCTGAGTCAGATAGCTGGAGGTCACCGCCACATAGGCCCTGCCGGAATCCTCAACCACAATCAGCGGTATGGAGGTGCTCACAAACTCAGTGTCTCCAGCAGAAAGCACAAGGTTTTCAACAATCTCCCTGGCAACGCCCTCCGGCTCGACTATGAGCGTCTTAATCACGGCATCTGCGGCCTCTTCGCTTCTGGCGGTCACCTTCACCTCGTTGATCCCGAGCTTCCTTATCCTTATTTTGAACTCCACGCCGCCAACTTCATTCGGTCCTATCTCAACTATCTTCTCAGAGGCATCCAGCAGCTCAAACCAGTCGTCCTCCTGAATTTGCACCAGAACGCTCTGGGAACGATCCAGATAATTGTAGACAGCCACACTCACAGGAAATTCCTCTCCCCTTATCGCTGAGTAGGGCAGGTCAACCTTGATGAAGAAAGGCTGGAATGCCACAAGCTGGGTTTCGGCGACACCCAGACCTTTATCCTTGGATATAGCGACAGCGCGCAGCACCCAGGTGGTAATAGTGTCCGGTACTTCTACCTCCAGCGAGGCTTCTCCCTGAGAGTTGGTAACCAGCTCCTCCCAGAGCCAGGTCTCGGGGAAGTATTGCCTCACCCTCTCAACTTCGGCAAGACCTTCTCCATTCAGCCCTTTGTCTGCGTCCAGGGCGGGTGCTGGAAAAGGCGGCATGCCTCCATCCTCCATAATCTCCCCCGCAGCGAAAAGCCGCACTACCCCATCCCAGAAACCCAGCCCCCCCTCTTGTTTATACTCCTTCCCCTCCGGGACCTCGTTGTTGCTGAGCACCACCACCCCGGCATCCTCGAAAATGTCCCTGGCCCCCTTAACGTTTACTCCTGTATATATCGAGAACTCGTGAAGCTCCACCTGCGGTTCCATATAGAGCCTCTCAAGCTCGTCAAAGACCTGCTGCAAATTCAATCTGTTCTCGGCAAGAATAAAGACCGACTTATCCACCGCAACAATACCAACCTTCGATTCCCCTTCGGTTTGGATATTTATCTCGATTCTGTCACCGGGCCTGGCTTCCTCGTCGCTGAACTCAACTTTCACGCTGTGAGGATACTGCGCCACGACCTTGAACGGCAAATAGTCCGCTGCCACCTCGCTGTTAGGCAGGATTTGATAGACCAGGAGTTTGGATGAAGGGGTCATCTGGGGGGTTGTCACGAAGGATATCTCGTCGCTGCTGGTAAAATCGGTGAAGACCACCTTGTCGCGGGAGACAACCTCATAATAGAAATTGGCAGCTTCCTCGGTGGAGTAAACCCTGAATATGATTTGCTCGCCTATTTGAGGAATGCCCTCACTCACCTGCTCCACATGGATGAAGTTCCCTGTCGGGGAGTAGCCAGCCTCCAGTACCCTGGCAGTGTGAGTACCTTCTGCAGAGGCTTCCACAATAAGGGCTACGCTCTTTTCCAGAGGCGTTATCTCGACAAGCGCCTTCCCATTGGCAGTATCGACATCTATCTCCTCAGTACCCTCCTCCTCCAGTTCTTCATTGAAATAGGTTACCACCACGTTTACTTCCGTCTCCACTGGCTGATTATCGGGAGTTTCGGTGACTATCAAGAAACTGAAAGGCAAACCGGGCTTGAAAACCGAACTCTCGGGGATCAACTGGATGTTGAGAGCCGAACTGGAAACTGTGAGCAACTCGCTGGAGCTTTCCTCGTAGCCCGTGGCATCCTCTCTTACGGTGACATCAAGCATGATGTTGCCTAGTCCTCCTGCTGCAGGGACACCGGCAACATAACCCACTGCCGGAAGTTCAAACTCCGCTTCCCCGTCAATCGCGGTGGCAAAGGTAGCGTATTCCTCCCATTCACCGACGTATCTCGAGGCCGTGATTACAAGCTCCCCCTTCACCGGTTTGCCGAAGCTGTATTCCGCGACTACATTGCCCTTGATGGGCTCGCTGACCAGGAACCATTCCTTTGGAAGCTCGACCGCGACCTCATACTTCGGCAGCACATATTCCTCGACCCGCACATCTAGCTGAGTGTCGCCATTTTCAGATGCGGCGGTTATTTTCCAGACCCCCAGGTTCGGTTCCCGGGAAATGGGCAATTCCAGACTCGCCATGCCATACTCGTCCGTATTCAGCTCGCTGCGGAATATCTTTATCCCCTTGGCATCGAGGACGTCGATGGTGACAGCCTCGCTAGTCGGCCTAAGCTCGGAATCCAGGGTAATCGCCCTCATATGGAGGGTTTGACCGGGTTTGTAGATTGGCTTATCGGTCTCCAGGAAAATGAGAGGGCTTCTCTCAATTCTCACCTCTGCCTGATCCTCAAAACCTTGCCCTCTTATCCTGATCGTATATTCGCCTTCTTCAATGTCGGGAACGTCGAACTGTATCGTCCCCTTACCGTCTATTCCGCCATCGACCCGAAGGACTTCTTGCCCATCACTGAGCAAGGCTACCTCGACCCTTCCTGATGTTAGACCCTCCTCACCAAAAAGAGTCAGGGAAACAGCTTCCTGGCCCCCAGCTTGTAAAACTCTGGGCACTACCGCTACATAGCTTTCGACCGCCTCCGCGGTTCGGGTACAGCCGGGCAACATCGAGCCCAGAAGGGCCAGAATAAATACGACTGCAACTGCTACAGATATCTTGGAACGCATAGTTCACCCCCCGTGGTATGTCTTAATCGCCTTCTAATATTTATTGACGCACGTGGAGGCAAAAAGGTTCCCGCAAATTCATTCATATTCATAGTCAACCGCGAAGTTCTCTGTAATTCCCCTCACCTGGCGGGAGGGGATTAAGGGGAGAAGGGAATGCCCCCTCACCTATCCTCGACGTGGCCCGATAGTCTCTTGGATTCTTCATTGACGCTTGGAAGGTTATCTTGTAGGATGAATTTGGTGCGACGAGGTTCTGCGTATGATAACAAGTATTCGGATATGCGTCGTTTTTGCCGCCTATTAGTAGTTAGGCAATTCAAAAAAGGACTGACATGGTGTTGTGGTTTGAGATACTACTCGCCGTCGTAGCTGTAGGAATTCTGAGCCTAGGAACGGCTATATGGATTGGGTCAATTCT
>DAOUTY010000181.1 GCA_030668425.1 Chloroflexota bacterium | reverse complement strand
CGGCCAGCCTAAACGATTCAGGGATGCGGACGTTGTCCAGGTAGGTTGTCGTGTTTCGATCGGCGGCCATGCCCGCCTTCTTCTCAAACTTGCCAAACGAAAGCCCCTCGGCGTCACCAGGCACATAGATCAGGGCTATACCATCGTCGCCCAAGCTGGGATCGGTGGTGCATACCATAAGGTACGCATCAGCAATACCAGAGTTGGTAGCCCAGATTTTCTGCCCGTTCAGGACCCACTGGTCGCCATCCAGGACCGCTCTGGTGGAAATCCTGCGTCCCTGCATCCCCGGGTTCTCGATATCGCACCCGCCTCCGCCCGATGGACCACCCGGCTCCGTCATGTTGAAGCATCCGATTTTAAGATCGTCGCCGCAGAACATGGGACCGAAGTAGTCCAGTACAGCCTCGTTCTGCGCCCATACGGCTGGCATGAAAGGCCAGAGGCAACAGGCTAGGGCAACTGCGATGCCGGAATCTCCACGGGCTACTTCTTCCAGGGGCAGCCCCAGGGTTACCGCAGAGTGCATGTCGGACCCGCCATACTTTTCCGGAAAGATAGCTCTCGTGAAACCCAGGTTGGCCAACCCTTGCAAAAGCCCCCTGACGATAGCATGATCCTCATCGTCGTCGATTTGCTGCCGGACTGGCATGATCTCATCATTGACAAAATCTCTCACTAGATCCCGGAGAATGAGGTCTTCCTCTTTGCATATCGCCTCAAGTATCTTATGTTGGTACACCGCTCTCCTCCCGTGTTTAATGCTATGACGGATTGCTTACGAATGTGAAAGGAACTCCGGCTGCCCATTCCTGTCAACCCACATGTTCCCTCCGATCAGATTTCGGGCCTATATTCTTAAGAGCGAATTCCTTCTCATTCTGCGCGTAGGCACGAATTATTTGAGAGGCCATCTCACCATTTTTCTCCTCCACATATCTGGCAGCGTGTTAAAAAAAGGCGACGTTTTGCTTGAGGTCTTCAGTTCGCAAGGATAGAGAGGCGAATTGGGCGCGCCTCGTGCTCGGCTCCAAATCCTTCAGCATTTGGTCCAGCAAGGGATTCCGGGCTGCCTGCTGTCCGATTGAGGCGTATTCGAAAATAGCATCGTAGTACCCGGGAACATCGCCCCTTACCGCGCAATCCTCGATTCTTTTCACGGAACGACGAATTTGGGCCAGGTCCTTCTGGGTCCTGTTCTCCGCGGCCCTTCTGGCTACCAGTGAGTACAGTTCATTCAGAATATCATAGAGCCATTCGATATAGGCAGCGGAAACCTCGGTGATTCTAGCCCCACGGCGGGGTATCAGCTTCACCAATCGTTTCCTTTCGAGAATGCGTAACGCCTCTCGGATAGGGCCTCTACTGACACCCAGTTCCTCAGCCAGTCTCGCCTCTAGAATTCTTTCTCCGGGTTCCAATTTCCCTTGAATTATTTGGGCACTAAGATATTCAGCTATCTGTTCATCCAGGTTATGTGATGCTTTGAAGGCCACCTCTGAATCCTCCGCAGGTATTCTAATTTTGCCAATCTTATATATGATTTTTAGAGTTTTGTCAACAGTTTTTTGTCAACAATATTTCCAGGCTTTTCAAGGTATCATGCGTTGAGGTTCTGGGATGCATGGTGCTGGCAAAAAACAGCGGAGCCAGAATCCTGATGTCAGGCTTTGGGCGGCACGTGGCTCATGGCGTATTCTGCCAGAGCTGTGATGGTCAGACTGGGGTTGACACCCGGGTTGCCAGGCATGATTGACCCATCCACCACGTAAAGGCCGGGGTAATTGTGCACCTGGCAATCCAGGCCAATCACACCCTCTCGGGCATCTTGGCCGAAGGGACAGCCTCCCATGATATGCGCTGTCATCGGCGTGTTGAGCAGGTTCTCGGTCACGGAGCCGCCTGCGATTCCGTTTATCTTCGAGGCTAAGGAGCGCGCTACCCGGTGGCCAACGTCAATGCGAGCATTGATGGCATGTTCTGCATCCGGCTCCGAAACAAGCCCACTGCGATAAAGGGTTAACAAGCTCCGTCCTAAACGCAGGCGCGTATGGTTGTCGACGGTCTGCATGACGAGCAAAATGGTAGTGCGATAGGCCCACCCGGGCAGTACGTTGGTGGTTAGGAAATCCAGCGGATGGCGCAGAATCTCCCCCAGGGTCCTCACGAACCGTTCTGGAATACGGTCACCCTTGCTAATCAGTGGAGCCACCAGCATTCGCATGAGCGATGACCCATCGGGATACCGCACCGGTTCGACGGTAGTTACCTCATCTACATGGAAGATGGAGGTGATGGCTATACCCTTGGAATAGTCTACCTTCCTACTGCGGCTAATCACACCCAGCAGAGCCTCACTGTTGGTGCGCACCAGTTCACCTGCGCGCTGAGAGATGTTGGGTAGCGAACGGGTTACATCGCGGCAGCGGAAGAGTAGTTTCAGGGTGCTGAGCACACCTGCGGATAGGACAACGTTTCGGGCACGTACGCTTCGTTTCGGATTGAACAGGCAGGCGGTGGAGCGGTTGTAGATCATCTCGTAGCGGGCCCCGTCAGCCTGCTCGGGTGGCAGAGGGCGAATGTCGATGACCTGTGCTTCAGGGCGGACTTCCGCGCCCCGCTTTTCAGCGAAATAGAGGTAGTTCTTAACTAGCGTGTTTTTGCTGTTATAGCGGCAGCCCACCATGCAGGCGCCGCAGTGGGTGCACCCTGTTCGAGGGGGGCCCTCGCCGCCGAAGTAGGGGTCGGGCACCTCCTCTCCCTCGGGATCGAAGAGGACCCCAACCTCGGTAGGCCGGAAAGTGTCACCATGCCCCAATTCCTCGCAGATTTCTTTCAAGGGGTGGTCTATGTCCCATAGGCGGGGGTTACGGGTCACTCCCAGCATGCGGCGGGCGGTTTCGTAGTGCGGAGTCAGGACGTTTTTCCAGTCAGCCAGATGCCTCCAGGACGGGTTGTCGAACAGATGATCGCTCGGTACTTCAAGCACGTTGGCGTAGCCGAGGCTGCCTCCACCCACACCGGACCCGTGCAGAATCATTACGCCCTTAAGAAAACTTATCTGGAGGATACCGAAGCAGCGTAGCACCGGCAGCCACAGGTACTTCCATACCTTCATGTTGGTAGTGGCGAAGTCCTTGTCGAGGTAGCGTTTGCCACGCTCCAGTACTAATACACTGTAGCCTTTCTCGGTCAAACGCATGGCGGACACACTGCCACCAAAGCCCGATCCGATGATTACGTAATCAAAGGCCTTGTCTGTAGATCTACTTGTGGTCGCCATAGGTTTTTTCCGTAATGGACACTTTAAGTAGCTGGGCAGCCTTTGTCAAGTGCCAAGGGCCCCGATAGCTTGGGTTACCGCGATATTGTTAGCATTCACTTTGAAGCAGGGAGGGCTCCTGGCTCGTGAATCGTGGGAACGTGCGAAAACTCATTTTGTTTATTTCATTGCCTGGTGCATGAGGTGGTACTTCTGCACCATGTTGGCAACATTGATGCCGGAGTCCACCGCCTGGTGGATGCCCACCCCATAGCCACCGGCATCACAACCGACATAGAACAGGCCTTGAATTGGAGACTTGGCTGATGGCTTGTAAGCGCCGGCTTGACCAACCACTTGTCCCAGGCCGATGCATTCACCGCCCTGTCCTGGCAGTACCTGGTCCCGGGTGAGATTGGAAACGTCCCGTGTGGAATAGCCCTCCTTGGCTTCGATGTACTTGGGCATATCGGGGAAGACTTTGAATAGCATTTCCTCCCCCTTATCCCACCAGGCCTTTTTCTCCTTGGCCGTCATCTGCGGGTCGGCCGGGCACCAGAACCCTGTCATGAGTATCTGCTTGCCTTTTGGGGCGGCTTTGGGATCGTAGTTGGATGGAACCTCATACCAGACCGTTATCTCCTTGGGGATATCACCTGCCTTGGACTTCAGCCATTTCTCCAGGTTCCAGGGGCTGTCGTTGGTAAAGATAGTGCCGTAGGGGAAATCGGTAACCTTCTTGCTCAAGAAGTAGCGGGTGCCCATCATTCCCCAGGAGGGGACGAGGTCCTTTACATAGTTTACATAGCTCTTGTCGTAGTGCTCTTCACCTACCAGCTTGAGAACAGAGGGCTGGATACCAGCGTTGCTCACAACGATTGG